>DMJJ01000042.1 GCA_003452185.1 Verrucomicrobiales bacterium
CGGCCCTGGCCGTCGGTCAGGCGCCCGTCGTCGAGGACCTGCAGGAGGACATTGAACACGTCGTGATGGGCCTTCTCGATCTCATCGAAGAGGACGATGCTGTATGGTCGGCGGCGCACGGCCTCGCTGAGCTGTCCTCCCTCCTCGTACCCGACGTAGCCCGGAGGGGCCCCCAGGAGCCGGGCCACCGTGTGCTTCTCCATGTACTCGCTCATGTCGATCCGGACCATCGCCGCCTCGTCGTCGAAGAGAAACTCCGCCAGGGCCCGGGCGAGCTCGGTTTTTCCGACCCCCGTCGGTCCGAGGAAAATGAAGGAGCCGATCGGGCGGTTTGGATCCTGGAGCCCGCTTCGGGCCCGGCGGACGGCGTTCGCCACGGCCCGGATGGCCTCCGACTGTCCGATGACCCGCTTCTGGAGCCGCTCCTCCATCCTGACGAGCTTCTGTCGCTCCCCCTCGAGCAGGCGCGTCACCGGGATGTGGGTCCAGGAGGCGACCACCTCCGCGACATCCTCGTCGGTGACCTCCTGCTTGAGGAGCCGCGGCCCTGCGGCCCCCTTGGCGAGGGCCTCCTCGGTGGCGGCGAGTTTCTTCTGGAGGTCGGGCAGGCGGCCGTACCGGATCTGGCTCGCGGTGTTGAGATCCCCCGTGCGCTCGGCCTTCTCGAGCTCCAGCTTCGACTGCTCGAGCTGCCCGTTGATGAGGCTCACGGCATCGATCGCCGCCTTCTCGTTCTCCCACCGCGTCCTGAGGGTGGCGGCCTGGCCCTGGAGGCCGGACAGCTCCTCCTGGAGGAGGCGGAGGCGCTCCTGCGAGGCGGCGTCCTTCTCCTTGCGAAGCGCGGTCTGCTCGATCTCCCGCTGCATGATCTGCCGCTCCAGCTGGTCGATTTCCGTCGGCTTGGAGTCGAGCTCCATCCGGAGCCGGGAGGCGGCCTCGTCCATCAGGTCGACGGCCTTGTCGGGGAGGAACCGGTCGGTGATATAGCGATGGGACAGGGTGGCGGCGGCCACGATGGCGGCGTCCTGGATCCGGATCCCGTGATGCACCTCGTAGCGCTCCTTGAGGCCCCGGAGGATGGCGATCGTGTCCTCGACATTGGGCTCGTCGACGGTCACCGGCTGAAACCGGCGCTCCAGGGCCGGGTCTTTCTCGATGTGCTTGCGGTACTCGTCGAGGGTTGTCGCCCCGATGCAGCGCAGCTCGCCGCGCGCGAGCTGCGGCTTCAGCAGGTTCGCCGCATCGGGGGAGCCTTCGGCCTTGCCGGCCCCGACGATCGTGTGGAGCTCGTCGATGAAGAGGATGATCCGGCCCTCGCTCGAGGTCACCTCCTTGAGGAAGGCCTTCAGCCGGTCCTCGAACTCCCCCCGGTATTTGGCCCCGGCGATGAGGGCCCCCAGGTCGAGGGCGATGAGCCGCTTGTTCTTGAGCGACTCGGGAACATCGCCGCTGACAATCCTGCGGGCCAGCCCCTCGGCGATGGCGGTCTTGCCCACCCCGGGCTCCCCGATGAGCACGGGGTTGTTCTTGGTGCGGCGGGTGAGGACCTGCATGACGCGGCGGATCTCGTCATCCCGGCCGATCACCGGGTCGATCTTCCCCGCGCGGGCCATGGCGGTCAGGTCCCGGCCGTATTTCTCGAGGGCCTGGAATTTCTCCTCCGGGCTTTCATCCGTCACCCGCTGGTTGCCCCGCACCTCGGCGAGCCCCTTCATGACCCCCTCCTGGGTCACCCCGTGGGCCTTCAGCAGTCGGGCGAGCCCTGGGCCCGCCTCGGCCAGGAGGGAGAGCAGGAGGTGTTCCGTGCTGACGTACTCGTCCTTGAGGCGTGCGGCGATCCTGGGGGCCTGGTCGAGCGACTTGCGGAGGGCGGCGCTTGGGAAGACGTCACTCGAGCCACTCCCGGTGACCCGGGGCCGCCGGTCGATCTCCGAGGTGAGGGCCGACGTGAAGGCCGGCAATGCCACGCCAACCCGTTGGAGCACGGGCTGCACAAGCCCATCCTTCTGCGACAGGAGGGCCAGCAGCAGATGGTCCAGGTCCAGCTCCTGCTGGGAGCGTTCCTGTGCCATTTGCTGCGCCGACTCCAGCGCTTCCCTTGCCTTGATGGTCAATCGATCCCTCTGCATAAATCCAAAATGGGATCGGGAAGAGGGGTGTCAAGGGAGGTGTTTCCCCCGGGGCCACTTGGGATCTGGTCACCGGGCTCTGGGGGCTCTAGGATCGCCCCTGGTGACGACGGATGCCGCCATTCTCAACGCCTTGCGACAGTTTCCCGGTGCCGGGGTTTCCGGGGCCGCGCTTTCCGCGCAGCTCGGGATCAGCCGGGCCGCCATCTGGGCTCGCATCGAGGAGTTGCGCCGCCTGGGGTACGAGATCGATGCCAGCCCGCATTCCGGCTATCGGTTGATTGCCGTGCCCGATGCGCTCCATGGCGACGACCTCCTGACCCGGCTTCGTCAGCCGAGGGTCGTGGGCCGGGAAATCCATGTGTTCCGGGAAACCACCTCGACAAACGACGTGGTTGAGCGGATGGCGCGGGACGGGCTGGCCGAGGGGGTGGTGGTGTTCGCCGAGTCGCAGACCCGGGGCCGGGGACGGCTCAGCCGCCGGTGGGTTTCCTCCGCGGGCAAGGGACTTTGGCTCTCGGTGCTCCTCCGCCCGCGCCTCCAGCCCCTGGGGGCGACCCGGATCACGATTGCGGCGGCAACCTCCCTCGTCCGGGCCGTGCGGCGCGTCGTGGGGTTGGAGACCGAGATCAAGTGGCCGAATGACGTCCTGGTCCGGGGGCGCAAGATCGCCGGGATCCTGACCGAGCTCGCCGCCGAGGTCGACTCCATCAAGCACCTGGTGCTCGGCATGGGCGTGAACGCCAACCAGTCCGCCTCGGATTTTCCGGCCGAGCTGAAGGGCCTCGCCACCTCGCTCCGCCTGGAGGCGGGGGCCGCTGTGGATCGTCCCGCCCTGGCTGCGGCGATCCTTGAGGAGCTGGAGCTCGATTACTCCAGGATTTGCGACGGCCGCTTCGACGAGGTGGCCGCGGAGTGGGAGCAGGGCTGTTCGACCCTGGGTCGTCCCGTGCGGATCCAGGTCGGGGACCGGATTGTCCAGGGCCGCGCCGAGGCGCTCGACCCCGAGGGGGCCCTCCTTGTGCGAACCCACCACGGGAACCTCGAACGGGTTCTCGGCGGCGATGTGACTGTGCTGAAATGAGAACGAAAGCCCCTCCCACCACCCTGCTGCTGGACATCGGCAACACCCACACCCACGTCGGGCTGGCGGATGGTCGCAGGGTGGTGCGACACCGGGATCTTGCGACGGCGGAGTGGCTCTCGGGCAGTGCGTACCGCGCCCTGAGGTCGTTCGTCGGGCGGGGGGTCAACCTCTCGGCCGCCGCGCTCTGCAGCGTGGTGCCGGCGGCGACACCCCTCGTCACGGCGGCCCTGGGGCGGGCCTGGGGAATCACCCCGGTGGTGCTCGGGCCCGAGACCATCGCCGGGGTCGGGATCGACTATCCCAAGCCGGCGAGCATCGGTCCGGACCGGCTTGCCAACGCCATTGCCCTCCGCCACCTGTTCGGCGCCCCGGGACTGGTAGTGGACTTTGGCACCGCGGTGACGTTCGACATCGTCGACCGGCGCGGGTGCTACGTGGGTGGCGTGATCGCCCCGGGGCTCGCCGCAATGACCGACTACCTCCACGAGAAGACCGCCCTGCTTCCCCGGATCCAGATCCGCGATCCCCGGTCGGTCATCGGCCGGAGCACCGAGGAAGCGATGCTCATCGGCGCCGTGCATGGGTATCGCGGCCTGGTGCGGGAGCTGATCGGCCGCATCCGGTCGCAGCTTCGTGCCCGGCAGCTGCCCGTGGTCGCCACCGGGGGCTACGCCCGGCTGATCGCCAAGGGCCTGCCTGAGATCACGGCGGTGGAGCCGCTCCTCACGCTCGAGGGGCTCCGGTTGCTCAGCCGGCACCACGTCGCGGAGGAGGTTCACTCTTGAATCCGCCGCGGTCGCACCGGAGAGTAGGCAGGCAATGAATCGCATCGTGGAACGCTTCGCCCGCCTCCGTCAGCGGGGTGAGAAGGGGCTGGTCATTTACATCGGGGCAGGGGACCCGGATCTTGAGGCCACGCGCCGCCTCGCCCTCGCGCTCGACAAGGCCGGGGCGGATGTCCTTGAGCTGGGAATCCCGTTCAGCGATCCCCTTGCGGACGGGCCTGTGAACCAGCTCGCGGCCCAACGCGGCCTCGAGTCCGGGACCACGCCTCCCAAGGTCCTGGAGACCGTGCGGGCGATCCGCCGGGAATCGCAGGTGCCGATCGTCTTTTTCGTCTACTTCAACCTTCTGCATCGCTACGGGCTCGAGCGGTTTATCCAGGAGGCGTCCGGGGCCGGGGTGGACGGGCTTCTGGTACTGGACCTTCCCCCCGAGGAATCCGGGAACTACGCCGCCCTGATGAAGGCCTCGGGCCTCGCCCCCATCTATCTCCTGGCCCCGACGACCCCGGAGGACCGGGTGAAGGGGATCGTCGCGCAGGGGGAGGGCTTCCTCTACTACGTCTCGCGGGAGGGGGTCACGGGGATGCAGGCCAAGGTCTCGGGGACCATCGGATCGATGACCGACATGATCCGCCGGCACACCCGGCTTCCGATCGCCATCGGGTTTGGGATCTCCAATCCCGAGCAGGCCCGCGAGGTCGCGGCGCACGGGGATGCCATCGTGGTGGGAAGCGCGGTCGTGAACCAGATCGCGACCCATGGCCGCAGCCCGGACCTTGTGGACCGGGTCTCCTCGTTCGTGCTCTCGTTGTCCCAGGCGATCCGTCCCCGCGGCGGCGCCTGAGCCCAGGGATGCCCAAGGCACCGCGCAACCGGACGCTGCGCCTGACGTCGCGTGAGATGGCCCGTCTCCGGCCGGCGCTCCTGTCCTGTTCCAGCCTGCGCCCCCGGGAGGGGGGCTTCCTTGATCGCGTGGTGTGCGGGGAGATGCGGGAGGCGCTCTCCCGGCTTCCGGCGGGGTTTGCCCACCTCGCGGTGGTGGATCCTCCATACAACCTGACAAAAACCTATGCCGGTCGGGTGTTTCAACGCCGGTCGGCCGCGGCCTACGCGGCGTGGGTCGAGGAGTGGCTCCCCCTGGTGGAGCGGGCGCTGGTTCCGGAGGGTTCGCTCTACGTCTGCGCCGACTGGCGGATGGGGGGTGTGTTGCAGCCTGCGCTCGAGTCCCGGTTCGTGGTGCGGAACCGGATCACCTGGGAGCGGGAGAAGGGGCGCGGGGCGCTGGCGAACTGGAAGAACGCCTCGGAGGACATCTGGTTCTGCACGCGGTCGCGGACCCGGTACCATTTCGATGTCCAGGGGGTGAAGATGCGCCGTCGGGTGCTCGCGCCATACCGGGCTGCGGGCCGCCCGAAGGACTGGGAGGAGACCCCCTCCGGGAGATTCCGGCTGACGCATCCCTCCAATCTCTGGACCGACCTCGTGGTGCCCTTCTGGTCGATGCCGGAGAACACAGACCATCCGGCGCAAAAGCCTGAGAAGCTGGTCGCCAAGCTGGTGCTCGCGAGTTCGCGTCCCGGGGATGTGGTCCTCGACCCATTCCTGGGCTCGGGCACCACGGCGGTCGTGGCGAGGAAGCTCGGCCGGCGGTTTGTGGGAATCGAGATGGAGGAGGCCTACGCCTGCCTGGCGCTCCGACGGCTCGAGTTGGCTGAACGCTCGCCCGCGATCCAGGGGATGGAGTCCGGGGTCTTCTGGGAAAGAAACAGCTCCCCGGCGTGACCCCGTCCCCTCCTCCTTCTCCCAACCCGCCTGCCCGCCGCCCCGGTTCCTTGCTCCCGCATCGGGCCACCGGGATCCTGGATCCGCTGAAACCGCGCGCGCCTCTCCGTGGCGCTCTGGGGCCGGCGGGGAAGGGTTGAGAGAACCGGTTTGCCTTCGGGGGGGAGTTTATGGTTTCTGGGGGGTGGATTATGAAAGCGAAAGCGACTGCGAAAGACCGGTTTGTCATCATCATGGCGGGTGGACGGGGGGAGCGGTTCTGGCCGGTGAGCCGGGAGAAAACGCCCAAACAGCTGCTCACCCTCCTCGGCAAGCGCTCGTTTCTTCAGCAGGCGGTCGACCGGGTGCTCCCGCTGGTCCCCGCCTCGAATGTTTTCGTGATTACCAACGAGGTGCAGGCCCCTGCCGTTCGCCGGCAGCTTCCCAAACTCCCCAAGGGGAATGTCATCGCCGAGCCGTGCGGGCGCGACACCTGCGCTGCGGTCACGTTGGGGGCGGCCTTGGTCGGGGCCCGTTCCACCACAGGCGTCATGGCGGTCCTGCCGGCCGACCATGTCATCCCGGACGAAAAGAAATTCCAGCAGGTCCTCGCTGATTCGTTCGACCTTGCGTCGCGGGGACGGGTGATCGTGACGATCGGGATCAAGCCGACGGAGCCCGCCACGGGCTACGGGTACATCCGGACCGGAGCCGCGCTCCCGCCTCCCCAGGGAGTGCGGTCGTACAAGACCACGTTCTTCAAGGCGGAGAAGTTTGTCGAGAAGCCGAACCTGGAGCGGGCCGTTGAGTATCTCCAGTCCGGCGAGTACCGGTGGAATGCCGGGATGTTCCTCTGGTCGTTTGTCACCATCACGCAGGGGCTCGAGAAGCACCAGCCCGAGATGGCGGCCGCCTGCCAGCGATGGTTTCAGGCCGCCCAGAAGCCGGGGAAGCTCGCCCGCGTGCTCGCCAGGGAGTATCCCGAGATCAAGAAGATCTCGATCGACTACGCCCTGATGGAGCAGGCCCAGAACGTGGTCTGTGCGGACGGGGCCTTCGAATGGGATGACCTTGGCGCCTGGCCTGCCCTGGCCCGTCACCTCAAGCCGGATGCCGAGGGGAACTGCTCGGTGGGGGACTTCCTCCACGTCGACTCGGCCCGTAACATCGTTTACGACGCCCGAACCCGCAACCGCTCCCCGATCGCCGTCGTGGGGGTCAGGGACGCGATTATCGTCCTCACGGACGACTCGACGCTGGTGGCCCAGAAAGGCCAGGCGCAGAAGATCAAGGAGATCGTCGGCCGGCTGGCGGCCGACAAGCGTCTCCGGCATCTGGTCTGAGCTGCTTTTCCTCCTGTTCTCGGGAGGGGCGGGTTGCTTAGGGTTGCGTCGTGAAGCTGCTTTTCATCGGGGACATCGTCGGCGAGCCAGGTCGCAAGGCCGTGCAGGTCCTGCTCCCGCGGCTGCGCGACCGCCTCGGCATCCAGTTTGTCGTGGCGAACGGGGAAAACTCGGCCGGCGGCTCCGGAATCACCCCGCGCATTGCGGAGGAGCTGTTCGAGTCCGGGGTTCATGTCATCACCACGGGGGATCATCTCTGGGATCAGAAGGAGGTGGTGACCCTGCTGGAGACCGAGTCCCGTTTCCTGCGTCCGGCCAACTATCCCTCTGGGGTCTCGGGGTACGGGAGCGGCGTGTATGAGCTCGACGGGCTTCCCCCGGTGGGCGTCATCAACCTTCAGGGCAGGACCTTCATGCCGGACCTGGAGAACCCGTTCCGCCACGCCGAGA
Source organism: Verrucomicrobiales bacterium (assembly GCA_003452185.1). Lineage (GTDB taxonomy): Bacteria > Verrucomicrobiota > Verrucomicrobiia > Limisphaerales > UBA11320 > UBA11320. Next base: position 7,556 of record DMJJ01000042.1, read on the forward strand.
TCGAGGTCAACCGGTTGCGGGAGCGGACGCCGATCATCTTCGTCGACTTTCATGCCGAGGCGACCAGCGAGAAAATCGCCATGGGGCGGATGCTCGATGGCCGGATCAGCGCCCTGGTCGGGACGCACACCCATGTGCAGACCGCCGATGAGCAGCTGTTTCCCGGCGGGACTGCCTACCTCACGGACGCGGGGTTCACGGGTCCGCAGGCGAGCGTGCTCGGGCGGGAGATTGAGCCGGTCCTGAGGCGCTTCCTGCTGAACACTCCCCAGCGGTTTCTGGTGGCCCGGGAGGATGTACGGCTGCATGGCGCGCTGATCGAGATTGATGAGGCGAGCGGCTCCGCGCGCTCGATCACCCGGGTGGCCGAGCGGCTCGAGAATACCTGACGGCCCGCCGCCTTTCCCTCCCTGACTCCGCCATGGCGACGAAGCCCTCCTCCACTCCGCAGTTTGGCGAACTCTTCTCGAACGCCGACCTCCGGCAGGTGCTCACGGTGGCCCAGTTGACCACCCGCGTGAAGCGGCTGCTGGAGGGGCAGCTCGGTCGCGTCTGGGTGACCGGGGAGGTGACGAACCTGAGGGCCCAGGCTTCCGGGCATCTCTATTTCACCCTCAAGGATGCGGCGGCCCAGCTGAGCTGTGTGTTGTTCCGGGGAGAGGCCGCCGCCGCACGCCAGCACGTCCAGGATGGGCAGAAGCTGCTCCTGGGGGGGGATGTCACGGTGTACGAGCCCCGGGGCCAGTATCAGCTTCGGGTGATGACCGTCGAACTGCAGGGGGTGGGAGCGCTGCAGCTCGCCTTTGAGCAGCTCAAGCGACGCCTCCAGGCCGAGGGCCTCTTCGCCTCCGAGCGAAAGCGCCCGATGCCGCGGTTCCCGCGACGGATCGGCGTTGTGACCTCCCCCACGGGCGCGGCCCTGCGGGACGTGCTTCACGTGATCGAGCGTCGGCACCCCGGGCTGGAGATCCTCCTTGCCCCGTGCCGGGTGCAGGGGCAGGGGGCGGCGGAGGAGATCGCCAACGCCATCCGGGACCTCAATCGTGTGCACGAATCGGGGCTCGCGCGGCTTGATCTCATCCTGGCGACCCGAGGCGGGGGGAGCCTTGAGGATCTCTGGGCTTTCAACGAGGAGGTGGTTGCCCGAGCCATCCATGCCTCGGGCCTCCCGGTGGTGTCGGCCGTCGGCCATGAAATCGACTTCACCATCAGCGACCTCGTGGCGGATCTCCGGGCGGCGACGCCGACCGCCGCGGCGGAGCTCATCACCGAGGGGGCATTCTCCAGCCGGCAATACGTCGCCACGGCACTCGAGCGAATCGGGCGTCTCGCCGCCCGGCAGTTGTCGGTCAGCACCGACCGGCTGGACCAGGGGCTCCAGCGCCTGGCGCGTGTCGCTCCCCGCCGATGGGTGCTGGAGCAGGCGCAATATGTCGATGACCTCCAGCAGTCGATGATCCGTGCGGCCCGGGGGGAGTTGCGGATCCGTCAGGGGGTGTGGCAGGGCCTGGGAGGGCGGCTGGCCCTGCTGAAGCCCTCCCGGTGGCTGGCGACCCAGGGGACCGCGGTCCGGGAGCTCTCCCGGCGGCTCGGGGCGGTGATGCCTGCGGACCTCGCCCGGCGACAGGCTCTGCTCCAGGGGTTGACCGACCGGGTTCGGCTCCTCTCCCCGTTGAGCATCCTGGAGCGGGGGTACTCCATCACCCGGGACGCCGCCTCGGGGAGGGTGTTGAAGTCAGCGACCGGCCTCGCCCCCGGCCAACGGCTGATCACACGGCTGCAGGATGGCGAGGTGGAGAGCCACGTGGCTCCCACCCCCGGGTCGTGAGGATGGGTCAGGAGACCCCAAGGACCTCGGTCTTGAAACTCGGGTCGGTCAGCCTGCGGCAGCGGTCGCGGGGAGGTTGATCGATGAGGCGTTTGATGGCGCCGAGCAGGAGCTCCATGTCGAGCGGCTTCTCCATGAGGGCATCCACGCCGCGGCCCGAGGCGACCCCTCGCTGATTGGGCCGTGCCGTGATCACGATGATCGGCACCAGGGGGTTGATCTGCGAGATCCCATCGAGGGCCTGCCATCCGTTGCGGCCGGGCATGTTCAAATCGAGCAGGCAAAGGTCGGGTCGGTAGCCCGCAAATTGCTGGACGGCCTCCCCTCCCTCACGCGCGGCGACCGTCTCGTAGCCCGCGTCCTGCAGCACCTCCATGAGGGCCAGCAGCACGGCTTCGTCATCATCCACGACTAGGATCCGCTTCGGGTTTGAGCTGGTTGGCATAATTGAGATCGGTACGGTTTTGTGTCCGCGGTAGCCAATCCTCTTCCTAGCGATCCCCGTGCCACGGGCACCTCATTCCTTGGGGATGTGCAAGTGCCTGGAAATCAATCATCCGAGGTTTCCTCCATTCTTCTGCAGGGTGATAACGGGTTTCTCCCACGGGTAACCGGCTGACCACCG
>DMJJ01000364.1 GCA_003452185.1 Verrucomicrobiales bacterium
CGGGGCTTGCCGACCTGATCAAAAGCCGCACCGGGGAGGAGGTGACCGCCCCGTAGAGGTTTGTCGCGGTGAGCTGATAACTCCCTTCATCGGTGTCCGTCGGGCTGGGAAATGCCAGTTCCGCCCGGGCCGTTTCGATTGGAGGCCCGTCCGGCAGCCTACGCCACTCAAAATGAAGAGGCGCGTGGCCGGTCACCTCGGCAGAGAGCGCGATCGGGAGCCCCGGGTGGCCAAGGACGTCGGGTGGGGGATGCGGGAGTTTGGGGGGCACCATGACTGTGACCTGCGCGGGGGAGCTGTGGACCACTCCGTAGGCGTTGGAGGCGACAAGCTCGTAGCTCCCATCTTGTCCAAGATCCAGATTGGTGAGAGTCAACGAGGCCGAGACCGCTCCAGGGACCCCTATGCCGTTCCTGAACCACTGGAGCAAATAGGGCGCCGTCCCTCCAACGGCGGCGGAAAGAGAGATCCCTCCGCCTTCCGGGAGGCTCCCCCCGGTGGGCGATCGCGTAAACACGGGAGGCGAGAGGATCGTGACCTGCGCGGTGCGGGTCCGATCCTGGCCGAGCGGCCCAGAAAATGAAGCCCAGTAGCTCCCGCCGTTGTAGCGAGTCGTAGCCTCCAGGGCGAACGTCGTATTTGTGGCGGACGGCATCGGTAGACCATCGTGGTACCACTGGATGATGGCAGGCGGGGCGGCTTGAAACTCCAGCGCCAGGCGAAGCGGGTCGCCGACCCGGAGGGACTGGTCCTGAGGCTGACGGACGACGGGGTATGCCGGTATCTCGAGAATGCCGAGTTGATTCCCCACCGGCTCTCCTACGGTGATTCGACCGAGGCCGGCCGGGATGAATACCAAATCCTGGGCCGAGGGGCTGACCAGCCTCAGGCGCCCATCGACATCCAGCCCGAGGAGGCTTCTATGGAAAAAGGTACGAGGAAAGAGGCGTGACAGATGAAGAGCGGAGGGGAAGATCGTGGCTGGGCTAGTGTAACCCCAATCGACTCCCGAGCCGTCGCCCAGGACACCTAGACCGGGTCCCACCCAGGCCATGGGGCCCAAGCCATCCGGAGGGGGACGGTCGGGCCAGGGCCCCGAGGACGGCGTCGGAAACCAGATCACCGCACCCGCCAGGGTTCGCGCGTAGGGAGCGGTGGTCAACTGCACCGCCTCCCCGAGGTCGGTTCGGCTCACTGGAAGGTCGTGCCACCAGGTGAGCAGCGTTCCATCGTGCCGGAGGGCTGCCCACCAGTCGCCGATCGTGGTGATCGCGACGATGTTCGTTGCATCCGGGGGTGCGGGATACGGTGACCCTGGGCTTAGCACCCCGCCGTCCGCGTAGAGGAACAGGGCTCCTTCCTCGCTCCCTGCCACCTCGGTGATCCGCCGTCCCGCTGGAGTGGGCAGTAGGATCGGTTGGGCCTCCCTCCCGAGGAACGCTGCCATCCCTGATGGGGTGAGCCCGACGGCGCGGATAGTGTGCTGCACTATCCCCCTGCTCATGGAACTGAAGTCGATAAACTCTCCCTCATAACCCGTTACGGCACCCGTGCTGGGGTCGAGAAGGGAGAGGCGACCCGTGGGCCTCGGGTTGACCTCCACATGTACCTGCCGAGTGCGCGCGCTCCCAAGCTGATTGGTGACTTCCGCCTCGTAGCTCCCGGCTTCTGTCGCGGTGACGTCCATGAGGGGAAGAATCGATCCGCGGGCTCCCGGGATTTCGCTCCCATTATGAAACCACCGGAAGTTGACCGGTTCAGTGCCTCCAGCCCGAGCCTCCAGCCAGGCGCTTCCTCGCACATGCAAGAGCATGTCCCTCGGTTCCTGCAACACGACCGGCGCAGCGGCCCTGACGTCGATCCTCGCCGCGCGGCTTCGGAAAACACCCGCTTGGGTTGTCACTTCGGCCTGATAGATCCCAGCCGAACCGGCCTGGACGTTCGCGAGCGCGAGAATCGCGTTGGTCTGGCCAGGGACGGGCTGGCCGTCGTGGAACCATTGGTAGGCTTGGGCCCCCTCGGCGATTTGCCATTCAAGACGGGTGTCCATCCCCGCGGCTACCCTGGTGTCGACCGGTTCCCTGATGGAGACAGGCGGAGCGGCCTCCGCCAACACGGCCAGCGCGTAGGTCCTCCCCGCGGAAATGGCGAGCGCCTTCGGCCATCCTTCAGGGGGGGTGAGGTGGTGGCGATTCGTCTCCCCCCAGGTCACGATGTGCCCGTCTGCTTGGAGCCCGACGCTGAAGCCGGGCAGCCCCGGTTCCCCGCCCGCTGAGATCGCCACGATCCTCGGGAGACCGGCAGGGACGGCGTTGACCGGGTCGCCCCAACTCACGGCCGTCCCATCACGCCGGAGCGCCAGGAAGTGGAGCGAACCCGCCTCGATGTCCACCACGTCCGAGAGACCCTCGGGCGGCGGGGGGGCGCCAGGCGATACCGTCACGGTCCCGTCGATGGCCAGCAGTGCTCGTTCGCCATCTTCGCGCACGGCTGCATCAACATACCACGGCGCTCCGGCCGGGGTGGTGCCGCCAGGCGCGTACGCAACAACCCAGGAGGTCCCGGCCTGGTCGAGATCCAACGCTGCGGGCGCTGTCCACGTACCCCCGTTCGGGAAGCTGATGGTCACCCCGCCACCGGTGGTCAACACCCCGATGGTGGTGTCGCCAGCCACGATCTTGGCAACGCCATCAGGACGTCCAACCGGCAGCAACCCGGAGGGCCAGTCAAGGCCCCAGACCCAAGCCCTACCATCCTCCCCCACGGCCCCGCTGTTACGGCCCCCTGCCGCCACCCCCTTGACCCGTCCCAGCGAGGATGGGGTTCGACTGCCGGGGTAGGGGGGCTCTCCCCAGGCTGCGAGCCAACCCGGAGTGGCCCGGGGGACCACCTTCACCCCGATGGGTGCCGGGGGTGAAGCCGTCCCGAGGGCATTGCTGGCCATGACCTGGCATAGGGTGTTGGCGTATACGGGGCGGGGTGCAAGCGTCACCGTGGGCGCCACTCCCGCGATCGGAGGCTCATCGCCTGAGCTCCAGAGGTAAAGGTCAGGTTCTGTGCCGCTCGGCGCGACGCCGAGCGTGATAGAATCTCCGGCCTCGGCGATGACGGCCGGGGTGGCCAGCTCAAGCCCCGGGGGTGCCGGGGCGATCTCCACGCTCAGCAGGGAGGAGGGGATCTCCCAGCTGAGCGTGGAATAAATGACCTGATAGGTTCCTGCGTTGCGTTGCTGGGCGTTCGTTAGGGTGAGGGTTAAGTTGGTTTCCCCCGGCAGGAGCTGCGCGTTTAAAGTCCACCGGAGCGCCGTATATGGCCGGTTCTCGGCCTGCAGGATGAGGCTGGAGCCAGCGACCGGCCGAGTGGGAAAGGCGACCTGAAGATCAGGGAGGAAGCTCAGCCACGTCACCTGAGCCGGAGCACTCGTTACCGTCATGGACGAGGAGCTGGCCCGGACCCACAGCGGCCCTCCGCTAGGGATGAGGCCGCCGCCCAGGGTGAGAACCGGGCTTTCGCCTGCGGCAAGCAGACTGGTGCCGGAGTACCACTCATAATAGAGCGCAGGCCCGACGGTCACCGCGGTGACATTCGTCCTTGCCGCGGGTCCGACCAGGAGCACCGCACTAGGCTCAATAGAGACTTCCAGCTGGGCGTCAGCCCCTGCGGCTCGGGTCGCTAAGACGGCTAGGGCCTGAACCAAGGCAAGGAGAATGGCAACTCTGGACCGGGTGGAGGCTCGGCGGCAATGGCTCTCCAAGGCCCTGTGTACCTTTAACTGAGGATGGTCGAATTCCTTCACAAAAAAACAGTCCCCAGGGGGGCAGGGAACCGTTGGAATCTAGTCCAGCGCATACGGTGAAGTCAACTCGCCGGTTTGAGCACCCCGTAGGGTGTGAACCACCCTCTCCCCTCCCGCCTCGATGCAAGAAACGGGGGTGGGG
>DMJJ01000275.1:0-794 GCA_003452185.1 Verrucomicrobiales bacterium
CCGAAGCCGTCATACGCATACTTGTACAGGGCCGCCCCGCCCGCCAGGTTCGCAGTCAGGGCGCGACCCGACCCGTCGTAGGTGGTCTGTCGGACGAGGGTCCGCGAGCTCGGGCTGAGGGTCAGGGTCTCGAGCTGGGGACGCCCGTGCCGGGGGTCAAAGGCTCCGAGGGTCCAGTGGAAACCGGGTATGCCCACCTGGTCGACGAGCCCGCCCTGGGTGCGCGACACGCTCCGCATGACACTTCCGTTGACCTTGAGCTCACGCAGCGCCCCGTCGGCGAAGTATCCGAACTCGCGCGACCGCCCGCCCGCGGTCGTGAGGGCGATGACACGGCCGGCCCCGTCGTAACGGAACTCCTCATGCGACAAAACCCCGGTCTGGTCCACCTGCTCCTTGACCTTCAGCCGGCGTCGCAGGATCCCGTTCGCATCGTCATACGTGAACCGGGTCGTGGTTCCCTGCTGCGTGAGGGCTTGAACCCGGCCCACCGCGTCGTACTGGAACACGGCCTTGACCCCCTGGTCGACGATCTCACGGGGCGCAGTGCCGGCAGCGAGCTTCAGGGAACGCTCCACCCCGCCACCGCTGATGGAGTCGGGAACCGGGGTGTTCCCCGCGTGCGTGAGCTTCACCAGCTCCCCATCCACCGTGTAGGAGAGGAGGCGTCCCTGCGTGTCGTAGAGGTATTGGGTGACGCTGGTCGGAAGCCCGGTCTCCTCGCGAGTCAACTGCGAGACCCTGGATCCGAACTGGGAGTCATAGACATAGGTGTTGCGCACCACCTGCCCCGC
>DMJJ01000275.1:1149-3863 GCA_003452185.1 Verrucomicrobiales bacterium
CCGCTCAGGTCTGTCATCGAAAGGGGCTGTCCGTCGGAGTTGTAACCCACGGTGTACCCCAGCCCCGACTCGCTGAAGGCATGCACCCTGCCGCGGGTGTCGCGCGAGGTTGTCGCCCCGGCGATCCCGGCGAGCTGGCGGGCCGTCTGAAGCCCGCCGTCGGGGCCAAGCCCGCCGGACCCGTAGCTGAAATCCCGCAGAAGGGGCAAGCCCCCTCCCGCGTCATCCAGGCTCTCGTGCTCGGGCTGCCCGTACTCGTTGTGCCGCCTGTGCGTGGTGACCGGTCCGGTGGACTCGATCACCTCGCCGGCGGAGCGATAGTCCCCGGCGAGGGAGTAATCCAGGAGCCGCACATCCCCGTTGACGTTCGTCAGCGCGATGGCGCGGTTCCACGCGCTCTGGTCGTAGCGGGTGCCGGTGATGAACGGGCCCTTCCCCTCGGAGGTTGCCACCACGTTGCCGCGGAAGCGGTAGACCGGATTCGCATCGTCGTAGGTCAGATGCGCGTCGCTGCTGGCGGCCGCGACGTGTGTGGGACGACCTTGATCATCCGCCTCGAAGGGACGGTTTGCATGACTCGTCGCGCGCCCACGCTGGTCGACCGCGTAGGTCGCGGGAGGCGCGGCGCCCACGGCCACGGTCACGGTCCCATTCCCGGCGGCGTAGCGCTCGCGGGCCGTGGCCTTCGCCCCCCCGAAGATGAGGGAGGTGGTTTCCTGCTGGACCGCGGCCACCATGCCGTCGACGTACTTTATGACCTGGCCGGGAGGCTGGGTGCCATCCGTCCGGCCGACGGCGACCATCTCGTGCAGATCCTGCTGCGACCATTTGTGCACGAGGGGTGCACCCCCCGCCGGGATGGCCCTTTCCAGATTGCCGTCCGCATCGTAGGTGAAGCTGACGTCCCCGACATTCGCGGTGATGGGTGAGACTCGCACCCGGGCCACCCGCCCCATTTCGACAACCCGAGAGGAACTGACGTCGGGGGCGAGGAAATCGGGATCGGAGAACCGGCGGTAGTATCCGAATTCGAACCGCACTCCACGATCCCCTGTGACGGTGCGCAGGCGGCCATCGGCGCCGTAGCCGCACTCGACGACGCTCCTGGAGAAGATGCCCACCATGCGGTCGAGCCGGCCGTCGGGAAGGAAATGCACCCGGGACCCATCCGGCATGACGAGCATGAATTTCCCGTCGGACAGCTTGTAGAGGACGCTGAACACGCCGGGCGGGGAGTGATAGAAGCGTGACACCCGGTTCGTCCCGCCGACCCCCAGAAACTGGTTCACCGCCGGATCCCGCATCACTTCGCCGGCGGTCGGGTCCCCCGGATGGATGCACCGGAACAACTGGACGGATCCCACCCCGTCGATCAGCAGGGCATCACACGGGGCCGCCTGGTCCTGCGCGTCGCCGCGATCGAGCAGGCACCACTGGTATCCGGCGGGCACCTCCTGATCCGGGAACTCGAGGATCCGCGCGTTGTAATTGAAATCCCACCCCCGCCCGAACGGCCCCACGTATCTCGACTGGCTTTGGTACACGCGGGTGAGGTTGAGGTCCTGCCCGCGGCCCTCCACGAAGAGGTCCGACTCGGAATGGGAAAACTCGCCGCTCTGCAGATTGACACCGGCAACCCTCGGGGTGGCGCGTGCGAAGGAGGGATTCCTCGAGTCGAGGTACTCCCCACGGATGCTGCGGTAGGTTTTCGAGAGGTTTGCCCGATACTCCAGGAGAGCCGTCGTGCTGAGGTAGGGGGCCAGGGCCGGGCTGCCGTTGGGCGCGGGATCGAGGCTCACGCGCATGAAGTCGCCACCCCACACCGCCTGCCGGCCCGGCACCGAGGCGACGACCCCCTTCTCCCGGCTCGAAAGGGGCTGCAGGACGATCACAAAGGGTGAGCCGAGATAAACGTTGAAGAGCTCATCCGTCGGGTCATCCGAAAGCCTGCGGAGTCGGAGCGCCTGCACGGGGGCCAGCTGGGATCCGAACCCGCTCGACGCGCCTGCGTTGCTGAGGAGCACAGGCACCTCGTCCCGGCCCCGCGGGGGGTTCAGCCGGCCCGCGATGTCGGTGCTCTCCAGGGCGACGTAGATCTCGGGGCCGAACGTCCCGTGCATCTGCACCATGGGGTAGTAGTTGAACAGCGGGTTCGGGGGGGCGCCGCCCCCGAGCTCGCCACCCCCGTTGCCACAGCGCTCCAGGGGAATGGGGAGGAGAAATCGCGACTCCCGGGCCGCGCCGACAAAACTCACGCGAGCCTCGCGGTTGGACTGGAGCAGGCTGTCGATCGGAACCACCGGCATGGGAGGCACCTGAACGACACGGATGTGGGGAGGCCGCACGGAAATCCTGGCGATCCCGCCGTAGGCCGCACTGTCGAACGCCTCACCCGCCCCAAAGGTGCGCCCCTGCATGGGGAGGCCGGGGATCGTGGTCACGAGCGCCCCGTCGAGCGGGTTCAACCCTCCCATGGCGGGACGCGATAGAATGACGACGCCGCCCGAAGTCCCCACCGCGTACTCCTGTGCCCCGGCGCGGGCTATCGAGGAGACGAGTGTGGTGGCGGATCCGACCTGGTTGGTGCGCACCGGCAACGGACGCGCCGGGTTGCTGAGATCATAAATCACAAGCCGGGCCGCCTCTGCGATAATGGCCGCGGGGATGGATCGGACCCCGTTGGTGCCGTCGACGAGCGGAAAATCGAGATCGAG
>DMJJ01000275.1:4216-7976 GCA_003452185.1 Verrucomicrobiales bacterium
CCGTCATTCGGGCTGGTCGGAACGAACGGCATCCCCTCCCAGTAGTAGACCTGAAAGAAGGCCGGGGCGGAACCCAGGGCCGGGGTGATCGCCACCTCAAAGCTCCCTCCAAACGCCACCCCGTAGTCGCTGATCACCCTGCGTTTTGGGGCCTCGGTGGTGAACTCATCCCCGAAGAAACTCCCGCGCGTCGGGACCGGAAGGGAGTCTCCCGGGTCGACGAAATCCCCGTCGCCATTGGCATCCACCCCTGGCGAGGGGGTGCCCGCCGCCGCCCCGTTGGCGCCCAGTATGAAGGCCTGCAGGTTGACATGGTGAATGACGCTCCCCTCCGAGCGCGTCTCAAGGATGGCGAGGCGGGGCGGGCTCCATTTGATCGCGGTGAGGGCACTCGTGAAATCGACCGATGCGAGCTCGGACGCAATCCGGACGAGATTCGTGGGATTCGAGGCATCGACGATCCAGAGCCACTGGCCCACTTCCCCCGTGCCCAGCAGCCCTCCCGTGATGGCGATCAGCGACTTTGTCTCCACGACGCCGTTGGTCGTCCGCTTGTAGGAGTAGTCGGGGATGAGCTCCATCGCGCGCGGGAAGGGCGGCAGGCTGAGGATTCCCAGGCGGGTCGGCGACTGGGTGCCGCCCAGGGGCAGATCCGCCAGCAGGGCTCCGTCCCCGTTCTGCTGGTCGAGCGTGAAGTTCACCCCCCCCAGTGCAAGGGTGGCCACCGCCTTGTGGGTCCCCGGAACGATCACGACGCCCGACGGAGGGGTCAGGAACCGCGTGACAAAGGAGCTGCCGAGGGAGTTTCCCCCGAGATCCCGCACGATACCCGAGTTCAGCGTCACGGTGTAGGACTGCCCCTCGACCAGCCCGCCGCACTGCACCAGAAGCTCGGTCTGGGTCGGGGAGAGCACACGGGTCAGGGGCACGGGAGGAGTGATGGTGACCGCGGAGGGATCGGTCACAATGGTCTGGTCGACCGGCTCACTGAACCGAATGACCACCTCCCCATGGTTGATGATGCCTCCGTCCACGGGATTCACCGACACCACGTAGGGGGGGATGGAATCCGACGGATCGGAGGAGGCCACGAGATTGGTGCCGGCCGGCGGCGGATCGGCGATGCGGAGCACGATGCGGTTGGTGGCCATGTTCCCCGACTGGTCGTCCACCACGGCATCCACGGCCACGATGGCAGCCACACGGGCCAGGACCGTCGCGTCATAGGACGTGCTCGAGGTGCCGGTCGTATGGGGCGAACCCACCTGGATCGTCGCGTCCGAGGAAAGCAGGGGCAGCCCCGTCAGGAGCGCACGCGAGTCCCCCGGCACAACCGTGGCCGAGGTGAGCATGGGAGCCGAGGCGTTGTCCCGCAGGTTGAAATGCACCACCTGGGGGACCCCCACGAGCAGCACCCCGTCCTGGGAGACGCTCAGGGTTGGCGCCTCCTGGTCGAGGAAGGAGCCGTTGCCGTGGTATCGCATGAGGGGATTGCCAATAACGCCCGGTTGAAACTCAGTGGAGGCGGCGGGTAGAACCACCGCCGACCCGATCATTCCCGGGAACCGCGGATGGGTGGCCCGGATCAGGATGGCGTCCGGATCGAGGGATCCGTTGGGAAACAGGAGGGCGTAGGCACCCGAATAGCTGGAGTGTGCGACGACGGCCCCTGGCCGAAGGGCGGGTGTGGAGAGAACGGCAAGCGTCTGGGGCGATGCGCTCACCGTGGCACCCGCGAGAGGGATCATCGGGTAGGTAACACCCCCCCGGACCGCGAACCCCTGGGCCACCTCCTCATTCGACACCAGCCCCGCATCATCCGAAACCGCAACAGCCTTCCCCGCGATGGCCACCTGGGTACCAAATGCCATCATGACCGGCACGGCGAGGATCGCCCCTGCCGCCGTGGCCCCGAGACCGGGAAACGGCGGCGAGTGGGTGACCAGATGCCCGTCCTCGTAATGCATGCGGTCGATGATGGAATATACGAGGACCCCGTCCTGCTCGATGGGCTGACAGAGGGCGAAGGTCCGCTGCGTTGGGAGCTCGCCCGGCTGAAGCACGAGCTTTGAGACATCGATGGGAAACGAGACGTCCGCGGAGGCCGTCAGGGGATCGCCCGTCATCGTGAAACGGAATCCACCCAGGACAGCCCCCCCCTCCGGAGGGGTGTTGTTCACGAGGGTGAGAACCTCCGTTGTCGGAAGGACGTCGATCTTGAAGGTCGTCTTGGTCGGGATCGAGCCCGGCTCCAGGATCACCTGCATCGGCCCGTTCGGCGTGGCGGCCTCAAGGACGCCTCCACCACTGAAGAGCGCGACGGATCCGTCCGCGTGGATCTGCCGGCTGGCGGGGAGCGGCGTACGCTCCCCATTCCTGTCGAGGAGCACGGCACTGAGGGGGTCGTCCACCGAGGCGGGAATGGAGTTCGAGAAGCTGCCATCGGTCCCCGCGAGGACAGTCGTTGTGAATCCCGTGGCCTCGTTGACCAGGATCACCTGGCTCCCCGGCTCCGCCGTCCCGCTGCTCCCCACCATGGAGGCGATCCCCCCGGCGGGCTCCGTGAGGACGAGCTGGCCCAACTGGCGGTTCAACTGGTCGGTTTCCGTGGTGAAGGTGAACTCTCGCGGCCCCTCGAGCCCCGCCCCGCCGAGATCCTTGATGGCAGGCGACACAGCCAGCTGGTGCGCCTGGCCGGGGGCCAGTTGCACGGAAGGAAGCAGGGTCGCGGTGGTGCCGGCCAGGTTGAGCGAGATGCCGGCCGCAATCGGAATCCCGTTGGTGCCGGTGAGGGTGAGGGCGCCGGCGCCAAAGGAGGCCGCGGCAACCGGCTTGTTGAAGGTCACGGTGATCGGGCTGATTCTCGAGACGCCGGTGGCCCCGTCGGGAGGTGAGACCCCAACCACGCGAGGGCCGGCAACCACCAGGGAAAGCGAGGTCGCAACCGCGGTGGCCGGATCCTTGACCTCAATCGTGGCCGTCCCGGAGTTCCCCGTGATCGGGTCCTGCACATCAAGGCTGGCACGCCCGGGTGGGGCCACAAGAAGCCAAGAGCCGTCGGCGCCTGAGAACGCCAGCCAGGGCTGGCCAACGACCCGGACAGGCAGGCCGCTTGCGGCCGTCCCAGCGGCACGTGTGACGACCCCGGAGACCAGCCCGTGCGGCTGGGAGAGCTGAAGCAACAGGTACTGTCCGGAGCCCGTCAGGCCGGCGAGGCGCGGCGCGCTCGGGGGCTCGATCGACCGCAGGCGCCCCGATCCGTCGCTCGAGAGACGCTCGACGGGCTGCAGCCCGTATTCGCCGTTTGCGTACACCACACGCGCAAGCAGGAAGAGCTGGTTGGTCGCAAGGCCTGCGACCTGCACATCCACCCGCCGCCCCGGGGCCACGCCCGCCAGGGTCACCTCGAACGCCGCCGCAGCCCTAAGGACCGAGTTGGTGAACTCGCCGAAGGCTCCCATGGAAAGGGGGCGAAGCTCCACGGCGTTCCTGCCAGCCATGTCCCCCGAACCGACCAGCAGCCGGATGGAGCCGTTCACCACTAGGCCCCCGGTCGGATCGAACAGCGCGCCCGCAAAGGGCTCGGGAGTGAGGACGCGGGCCCGCACGGAGCCGGAGTCAAGCTCCTCGGGGCCGAAGAAGAGGGAGGGACGCATCGGGAAGTCGGTTTCAAGGGTCCCCTGCAGGGCGTCGCCCGGCCGTTGGTATCCCACCACATAGTTCTCATACTGCGGAGGGCGCCGCTGGAGATCGGAAGAGC
>DMJJ01000009.1 GCA_003452185.1 Verrucomicrobiales bacterium
GTGCGCCCGAACTCCCCGCCCCACACGACGAGGGTGCTGTCGAGCAACCCCCGCTGGGCAAGATCCGCGAGGAGCGCGGAGGCCGGCTGGTCAATCTCCCGCGCGGACTCGGGAAGCTTCCCCTCGATGTCCTCATGGTGATCCCATCCCCCGGCCCAGACCTGGATGAACCGGACGCCCCGCTCGACCAATCGTCGGGCGATGAGCAGCTGCCTGCCCTGGGAGGTGTCGCCATAGAGCTGGCGGACCGACTCGGGTTCCTTCGTCAGGTCGAAGGCGTCCGTTGCCTCCATCTGCATCCGGTAGGCCATTTCAAAGGAGGAAATCCGTGCCTCCAGCGCGGGGTTGCCCCCGTGGCCGGCCGGTCCCCCCTGGGCATTGAGCTTCTGGACCAGGTCAAGCTGGCGTCGCTGCTCCTGGGGGGTGAGGTACGGGTTGCGGATGTTCTGGATCATCCCCTCCACGGTGGGGGACTTGGTGTTGATGCTCGTCGCCTGGAAGTTCCCGGGCAGGAAGGCCGAACCCCAGTTCTGCACCCCCCCCGGCGGAAGCCCCCCGGGGCGAAGCGAGATATAGCCCGGCATGTTCTGGTTCTCGCTCCCCAGCCCGTACAGGACCCACGATCCGAGGCTCGGTTTCGCCATCCGGAGCGAGCCGGTGTTCATCATCAGGGTGGCGACATCGTGGGCCGGGATATCGGTGAACATCGAGCGAATCACCGCCATCCGGTCGACCTGCTCGGCGAGGCGGGGAAACACCTCGCTCACCTCGATCCCTGCCCGGCCATGCTTTGAAAACTTGAACGGGGATCCCATCGCCACCCCATTCAGCCCGGGGAGCGACTCCCCCTCGCGTCGCGAGAGATCGGGCTTCGGATCCCAGGTATCCACCTGCGAAGGGGCCCCCTGGGCGAAGATATGGATCACGTGGCGGGCCTTGGCTGGGAAGAGGGCCGAGGGGGAGGGGTGGACGGCATCCGCACCCTGGGCCCCTTCTTCCCGCCCCATCAGGGCGGCGAGCCCCAGGAGCCCAAATCCCATCCCTGCCCGGCTGAGGAACTGTCTGCGGTCGAGACAGAGGCCGGGCGTTGGAAGGAGCTGCTCGGGCCGGTACATAAAAGTCTTCATGGCAACACTCTCCCTCCCAAGACGCGGATGCCAGGACGGAGGTAACATGGTTCCCTGCCAAGCCTGGCGGCACACCTGCCGCAAAAGGGATACCAAGCCGGTCTGGATCGGGATCCCCCCCTACCCAGTCCCGTTCTGCCGCCGGGGAGGGAGGGGGGTGGGGGCCGAAGGGGGCCCTCAGCGGTCGAGCGTATCGATGATCGTCTTGAGGTGGAGGAAGATCATCCCGGTGTTCTCGGGAGCGTTCTCAGGATCCTCCTCATACCCCTCCATCAAGGTCTCGAGGAGGGTTCGGAGCAAGGGGGCCTGGGAGTAGGTCTGGAGCATGCCGGCCACCGCGGTGGAGAAATCGGCCTCCGCCCCCTCATCCAAGGTTTCGAGAAAGGCGAGATTCTGCTGTTCGAGCTCCTCGATATCCTCCGGCTCCACCACCCGCAACGGGGCGCCCACCCGCTCCATGCAGGTGATGATGCAGTAGCCGATCATCATGATCATCCCCTGCTCTTCCGGGGGGAGCAGGTCTTCATCCAGGAAAAGCAGGTAGGAGCAGATGCCGGGCTGGGCCTCGAGGACCTTCTGCATCCTCGCCTCGGCCTGCTCGGGAGCCATGGAAAGGGCCTCCTCCCACACGGCGTCGATCACCTCTTGAGAAACGGTTTTCATGAAAAAAAATCAGGTCGAGGAACAAATGGCCACACCACCCAGGAAGGCTGGAGCGCAGGCGGGACGGAGTGGATCAGCCGCGGTGGGGCCAGGGGCGTCAGCTTGCGATGACGTTGATCTCCACCGGCTCCACGCTCACACCCTGCTTCTCGAGCCAGCGAACCGCCGCCTTGACCGTCGATCGGTCCCCCTCGATCTCCAGGCAGAGGATTCCGAGCTCGTCGCTCACGCTGGCCTGTCGGATGTTGGTGATGACGTCGAACTTCTTCACCAGATGCCACATAACCGGCGTGGTGATGAGCTTCGTGGGGTAGGTCAGCCAGAAACGGCGGTTCTCCCGCGCCGCCTTCGCGGTGGCGGCGGCGGCGGGGCGAGGGGCGGACTTCCGTGTCTTGGGGGGCATGATGGGGATGTCGGGTTGAGACGGGGAATGATGTGAGGGGAGGCGGACGGACTAGCCGCCGGCGATCGCCGGGATGATGCTCACTTCGTCCCCATCCTTGACGGTGGTATCCTGGTTCTGAAGGAACCGGATATCCTCCTCGTTCACGTACACGTTCACGAACCGGCGCACCCCGCCGGACTCGTCGATCAGCCGCTCCTTGATCCCGGGGTAGCGCCCCTGGAGCTCGGAAATGGCGTCGCCAATGGTGCCGGGCTTGACCTCCACGATCTCCTCGTTGTTGGTCAGCTTCCGCAACGGTGTGGGAATGCGAATCTTGACGGGCATATGCTGTAAAAACTGGGACCTAAAAACCTGGTTTGCTGAAACAGTGCACTCTCCTGAACCGGATCGGCTCAGGCGACCGTCGGGGCGACCTCGTCGGCGGTGAGCAGCGACTCGAACTCCCGCAGGCTCGGCCGGATCTCCCGGGGTGCCCCGACATGGCCGGCAACGGCGTCGAGCGTCTTGAGGCCGTTGCCTGTGATGCAGAGTACGGCCGAATCCTTCGCCGGAATCTTCCCCGAGGCAATGAGTTTCTTCGCCACCCCGACGGTCACCCCACCGGCGGTCTCCGCAAAGATCCCTTCACACTCGGCCAGCAGCCGGATCCCCTCGCGGATCTCGTCATCCGTGACGTCGTCGGCCGCGGCACCCGTTTCCTTCATCACCTTGAGGGCGTAGAACCCGTCGGCCGGGGTCCCGATCGCCAGCGACTTGGCGATGGTGTTCGGCTTCACCGGCTTGAAGAAGTCGAGCCCCGCCTTCTGGGCGGCGGAAATCGGGCTGCACCCCGTTGCCTGCGAGCCATGCACCTTGTAGGGGCTCTCCTCGACGAGCCCGAGCTTGATGAACTCCTGGTAGCTCTTCTGGATCTTGGTCAGCAGCGACCCCGAGGCCATCGGGACGACGGTGTGCTGCGGCACGCGCCACCCAAGCTGCTCGGCGATCTCAAAGCCCATGCTCTTCGATCCCTCCGCATAGTAGGGACGCATGTTCACGTTCACAAACGCCCACCCATACTTGCCGGCAATCTCGGCGCAGAGGCGGTTCACCTCGTCGTAGTGCCCCTTGATCCCGATCACCTGGGCGCCATAAACGAGGGAGTTGACGATCTTCCCCTGCTCAAGGTCCGCAGGAATGAAGACATACGCCCGCAGCCCGGCCGCCGCGGCGTTCGCCGCCACGGAGTTTGCCAGGTTCCCGGTGGAGGCACAGGCCACGGTGGTGAAGCCCAACTCGCGCGCCCGGCTCAGGGCCACGCTCACCACCCGGTCCTTGAAGGAGAGGGTCGGATAATTGACGGTGTCGTTCTTGATCCAGAGCTCCCGGATCCCCAGGCGCTTGGCAAGCCGGTCGGCCTTGACCAGAGGGGTGAATCCCACCTGGCACCCGACGGTCGGCTCCTTCGCCACGGGGAGCAGCTCCCGATAACGCCACATCGTCTGCGGCCGGGACTGGATCACCTGGCGGGTCAGGCTCTTCTTGATCGAGGCGTAGTCATACACCACCTCAAGGGGGCCAAAATCAAACTCGCAAACGTGGGTCGCCGCCAAGGGGTACTCCCGCCCGCACTCCCGGCACTTCAGCGCCTTCATGTATCCGGCTTGAGGTTGCATAATCTGTATCTGTGTCAGTCGTTGCCGTTGTCCATCCGTCCATCCGGAACCAGGGGCATGAAAAAACCCCTTCCCGGGTGAGAAGAGGTGAAAGCGTCCACAACGTGCGCGCTCTTCTCATCTTCCCCAGCGGTAAACCACCAGGTGGATTTGGCACCTGGTCGTCGCCTACGCTTGGCAACCGGTTGCCGTGGTGTCATCGGGCCATTTCCCTCAACCACTCTTAATGAGTCCGTTAAATCAACGGATTCGGATTAATTGATAACATCCCCTGAAAACTGTCAACGGCTAATTTGAGCCCTGGTCGGAAGCCTCCACGGTATTGCCCCCCGTCCGACTCCTCGTTTGGAACGCGATGGCGCAGAGAGACGTTTCCAATGGGAAGAGTGGGAATCGACCGCGGCCCAAACCAACCAACCTCCCCGCCAGTCGGCGCTCTTGTGGGTTCTCCCTTGGGAGGGGCGGCCGGGCAGGACACGGCGCAGGGGTGAGTTCGCCCCGCGCTCGCCCCCATTCGAAACGGGGGACGCGGGCCGGTGAAAGCGCCACCGAGACGCTCGGTCGCCCGCCGATGGGTCACCCGCCGATCGACTTAGAGTAATCGGCGGCGGTCAGAAGCTGCTGAACCTCCGCAGGGTTGCTGAGGCGGAGCTTGTAGAACCAGCCGTCGCCGTAGGGCTGGTCGTTCACGAGGTTGGGGGAGCCCGATACCTTGTCGTTGACGGCGGTGACCTCACCGGCGGCGGGGGAATAGATATCGCTGGCGGTTTTCACGGACTCGACGACCGCGCAGGCCTCGCCGGCGGCGAGCTTGCGGCCCACGGCGGGGAGCTCGACGAACACCACGTCCGTCAGCTCATGCTGGGCGTGGTCGGTGATGCCGACCGTGGCGATGTCGCCATCGATGCGGACCCATTCGTGGGACTTCGCGTACTTCAGTTCAGAGGGGACCTTCGAGCTCATAAGGGTGGGACCTTTACCCCCAACGGGGAAAAGAAACAAAGAGTTTTTGGGACCGGGGTGCCGGTCACCGGGGAGGGGCGACGTAGATCGGCTTCTTGACCACCGTGGCAGGCCAGCGGCGTCCCCGGATCTCGACCTCCAGGGGGGTGCCGATCGCCGACAGGGAGGGCGGGACATACCCCATCCCGATCCCGCACTCGAGGGAGGGACTTTGTGTTCCGCTGACCACCTGTCCCACCGGAGCGGCCGGGGCCCCGGCGCTCCAGAGCGGGTATTGCGGACGGGGGGGCGCGGTCTTGCCGACCATCCGAAAGGCGACGCATTTCTTTTTCACCCCGTCGGTTTTCTGCGTCGCGAGCGGGGTGCGGCCGATGAAGTCTCCCTTCTCCAGAGCGACGAAGAACCCGAGCCCCGCCTCGATCGGGGTGGTTTGCTCATCCAGCTCGTGCCCGTAGAGCGGGTATCCCATCTCGGTGCGAAGGGTGTCCCGGGCCCCCAGCCCGGCGGGCTGGCAGCAATGGGGATGGCCGGCGGCGAGGATCCGGGTCCAGACCCCTTCGATGGAGGGGGCTGGGGCGATCACCTCGAACCCATCCTCTCCGGTGTATCCGGTGCAGGCGATGATCAGCGACCCGAGCTCGCCGGCATCCCAGGCAACGACCTGGTTCTTTGCCAATCCATCCAGCCTCGAGACGGCGGCGCCGCCGGTCACCCGCCCCGGAAGGGCGGCATCGATGAAGGCCCTTGCGGCTCGCCCCTGCAGGGCGACGGCTCCAAGGGAGTCGGAAACATTCTGAAGCGAGAGGCTGGCCCGGTCGGGCCAGGCGGCGAGCTGGGACTCCATCCAGGCAACATCCGGCTCGATCCGCGACGCATTGATGATGAGCAGGTAATCGAGCTCTCCCAGCCGATACGCGTACAGGTCGTCGATGACCCCGCCGAGCGGGTTGCACATCAGGGTGTATTGTCCCTGGCCGACCCCGAGCTTGCGGGCATCGTTCGTCAGCAGTTGATTCAGGAAGCGGAGTGCCCCGGCCCCCGAGAGACGCACCTCCCCCATGTGGGAGATATCGAAGAGCCCGGCGGCGCGGCGCACGGCGAGGTGTTCATCGACAATGCTGGAATACTGGACGGGCATCTCCCATCCCCCGAACTCGATCAATTTGCCGCCCGCCCGCTGGTGCGCGGCGAAGAGGGGTGTGCGCTTAAGCATATAGACTGGGCGCGACGCTAGCAGGTCGCCCCCGGGGTGAGTCAACATCGCCCCCCGCCCTGCCCCCCCCGCCATCGGGTACGGTTGGAAGTGGGTGGGGCCGCGGCGTGGGAGAGGCGGGCGAGCCCGAGACGAGGAGGGTCTGCTTTATCAGGCCGGGTTCTTAAATCCCTGCAGTCCGCGTCCCCCGCGTCTCAGCGTCTCCGCGTTTCCCAAGAGGAGGAGAGGGGGCGTGGATAGACCTTCCCACATCCCTCCCAGGTTCAGCCGGACGAAGCGTGGGTCCCGGTCGGGGGGGCTCGCTTGGATCGGCTCTACCTTGGAGGGGGCCCAGGGGCCTGTTCACGCGCGTCCACTTCAATGACTCAGACTCGCTCGTTGACTTGGAATCGGGAGGGACGGATGGTGCACGGGGATTCGGCGCGCAGGCACCCCCGTCTCCCCCACTCGATGCAATCATTCTCAGCCAACCAAGCCTCCACCCTGGTGATCTTCGGACTGGCGTTTGGCATGATGGTGACCTACCTGGCGGTTACCGGCCTGATCTGTTTTCTCATCCTCCGCTGCCTGAAGGTCGTGCCCCCGGAGCACCGGAAAATCGAGCTCAACCTGATCTGGCTCCTGATGATTCCGTGCTTTGGGGTGATCTGGAACTTTTACGTCTACCAACGGGTCCCGGCCTCGTTCCAAAGCTACTTCGCCTCGCTCCAGAGAACGGACGTGGGGGACTGCGGCAAATCGCTGGGGCTCTGGTACGCGATCTGTGGGGTGGTGGCCTGCATTCCCCTGGCAAACACGGTGGCAGGGCCGGCGGCCCTCGTGCTCATCATCCTGAACCTGGTCAAATACCACGACCTCCGGTCGCAAGTCCTGCGACTCGCGCCCCCGGGAGCCTGAGACCCGTAGTGCCGCGGGCCGGGGCGAGGGGGAAAGCCGGCGGCTATCGCTCGGCGGCGGCTGGAAAGAGCTCCACCCGTCGAAAAAAGATTTCGGACCCCTCGCACTGCAGGAGGATCCGCCCCTCGGAAGGAGCCACCTCGGTTGCCTCGTTCACCAGCTTGTTGTTGAGGAACACCTGCACCCGCTTCCCCTCGCAGACGCACTCCAGGAGATTCCATTCCCCGACCGGGCGCTCCTGATCGGCGGCTCCACGAAACCCCCACCGATCCTCCCACTGCCGGCTCTTGCGCAGCCAGTTCACCCGGCCCCAGCGCTCCACGGCCTGGGGGCGTCCCCCCGGCAACCAGGTCCACCAACCCTCCCGATCCCGCGTCGGCGCCACCTCGACCGTCAACCGGGGCGCGAGCAACTGCCCGCGCTCGTCCGTCCCCCGGATCAGAAGCAGGTCTCCCGAGGCCCCCTCGAACAGGTTGCACTCGATCGCCGCCATGAACGCCCCTCCCCCGTCGTAGCTGTTCCCATCGGGGCCGGAGGCATGCACGAAGACCCCGGAATCACGACACCGTCCGATCCGGTCCCCCCACGCGGTGTTGGTCAGCCCCCAGCGCCACTCGACCACCAGCCGGTAGTCCCTGAAGCGCCGGTCCGTGGCCAGATACCCAAGCCCATCCCCGGAGATCCGGATCTCCCGGTTGGTCACCGAAAAGACCCCGCGCGGGTCTGCGCCCCGTGAGTCCTTGAGCCAGGAGTGGAAGCCCGCGAGGTCCCGGCCGTTGAAGAGCGTCATCGGCTCCGCCGGGGCAAGCCCCGGCGGGGAGGTCTCCGCGCCGCGCGCTCCCGCGGGCGGGAGCGACAGCGCAAGCAGGGTCGCGATGAGCAGGGGTCCCCGCGCGATCAACGGAAACCGCTTCGGTGCCCGGCAGGGATGGCTGTGCAAAAGGACCTGATGGTTCATGGAATCCGGCGCCCCTGGTAAAACCCGTTGCCGTGGTCGGTGGCCCCGGGATCCGTCACCCAAACCCTCCCAAGGAGGTTCGTCACCTGGAGCCAGGGAACCATCGGGCCGGGCGTTTCTCCCCGGTCGATCTCCACGACGGCCCCGAGGGGACATCCGACCTGTAGGCGGAGATCGCTGATTCCCGCCCCGAAGCAGTTGGTCATGGCAAGGAGGGGGGAGAGCGAGAAACTCGCATCGATGACCATGGCCTGGGTCACCACCAGGTTGATGCGGTTGGTCGCTTGCACCAGGTCACCGCTGAAGCCGAGAAACTGCTGCCGGGCATCGGGTGTGGCAATCAGCAGCACTGTGTCCCCCGCGGCGTAGGCATTGAGGCGAGGGAAGACGGCCACGTTGCCCCCCCCCTTCACCCGCACGGTGACGGGGAATCCGCCGCTTCCATTGAGGAAGAGGGCGCGCACCGACTGCGTCGGCTGGAGCATCGTCACCACCGATGGGTTGATCCCCCCGGAGAGAGCCCCGCTCCACGCGACGAAATTGCTCCCCGCGGCGGGCACCGAGAGGAGCCGCACCTGGGCCCCGTACGGGTAAGCCGGGAGGGATGGGGAGAGCTCGACCGTCCCGGCCCCGACGGGTGTCACCGCGAGGGGGGTGCCAAAGATCGCCTCAATGCACCGGTTCCGGTCCATCGGCACGGAGGCCACCGGGTTGGTGCCTGAGAAATCACCGGACCACCCGAGGAAGGACCACCCGTTGGTCGGGGTGGCCGTGAGCGTGACGACCTGGTTGCTCAGGTAGCGTGAGGCGAGAGGGGCGGTCGCAAGGGCTCCCCCGCCCGGGGTGGAAACCTGCAGCCGGAAGAACGGGACCACCTGCAACTCGATCGTGTCCATCGCAACGCTCTCGAGGAAATCCGCGGAGAAGGCGGCGGCCCGCACAACCACGTTCGACGTCACATGAATGGGCCCCTCATAGGTCCGGTTGGGAGCCCCGCCATCGAGCGAATAAATGAGGATCGCCTCCTTCCACGAGGTCTTGAGCTGCAGATCGGCCGACTCCCCCCGGACCACCGGCCCAGAGGGAACGAACTCCCCACCGATCAGGAGTTGGGGGGTGCCCACGGGCGCGGTCCTGGAAACCCCGCCGATCGTGATCGTTTCCAGGGGGAGCGTGTTGGTGAAGAGAGCCACATACCGGTTGGTCACCCCAACCTCGATCCCGCGGGGATTGGCGGTCTCCCCGTCCGACCAGGAAAGGAAGGAAAAATACCTCCCCGGGGTGGCGGTCAGGAGGACGGGGGTCCCGGGATCGTAGAGCGGAAGGTCGGGCACGGGGGTCACGGTTCCCGAACCGACGACCCCCAGGGAGAGCAGCCGGGAGCCGAGCAGGAGGGTCACCTGCTTGTTCCCATCCATGGTGAGGGCGGCCGGGTTGTCCGAGGTCGTGAGGTCCCCCAGCCACCCGGCGAAGAAGGCATCCGGCCCGGGCTTGCCCAGCATCTGAACCTGCGACCCCAGGGCGTAGTCGGGAGCTTCGGGGTCGAAGGCCACCTTTCCGTTTCCGGCAATGGTCACGGTCAACTTGCACCGCACCTCCAGCGCGGCGGCCGGGGTGCGAAGCACGGTTTCCGTATTGTCCACATCCACCTGGTAGCCCCCGGCGCTGGCGGTCGATACGGAAGCCAGCACCAACAGGGCGTTGGTCTCCCCGGGGAGGAGGACCCCATCCTTGTACCACTGGTAGAGGAGCGCCCCGGAGTTCGTGGCCGCCGTCACCCCGAAGCTGGCGGTTCCCCCGATGACCGCGCTGGTGTTGGTGGGATAGAGGGCGATGCTCACCGGGCGGGTGGAGCGGCGGGCCAGGAACCAATCGAGGTTGCCCGCCCCCGACACCGTCAGCGAGTTGGTACCAAAGTCGGCCGCCCCACCGGTCTGTCCCACCAGGAACACGCTCCCCCCCGGCCCCACGGCGACCCCATTGGCCGCATCGGCCACGGTCCCGGCCCCCCCGGCCCGAGTGATCCACTGGAGGGTGCCGTCGATGCCGAACCGGGCCAGCCACGCGTCGGCATTCCCCGCGGAGGGAAGCACCACGCTCCCCAGAGTGAGGGTGGTGGTGAAGAATCCGGACACGTACGCCTGTCCCTGGGGGGTGACGGCCACCCCCGTGGCCAGGTCGTCCAGGTTTCCTCCCCCGACACGGGTCCAGAGGAGGACTCCCGCGGGACTGTAGCGGGCGACAAACAGGTCCTTCTTCCCGGCCGACTGGACCGTGGTGGAGCCAAACTTCACCAGGTCGGAGAAATACCCCGCCACCACCACCCCGCCCGAGGCGTCGACCCCGATCCCCCGCCCGCCGTCGGCCAGAGCCCCGCCCAGGTGATCCGACCAAAGGGTCTCACCCGACGCGCTCAGCGCCACCACAAAGGCATCGCGGTCCCCCGTGCTCGAAAGGGTGTTGGTGCCGAAGCTGCCCGCCCCGACGAACTCCCCGGTGAGGTAGACATTCCCCGGGAGGTCGGTTGCCACGGCATAGCCGACGACCCCGCGACTCGAGGCAAACCGGCGCGCCCAGAGCAGCCCCCCGGCGGGGGAGTACTTTGCGACATAGGTCTCCGGCAGGAGGTTGGCAGCCCCCACGAGTTGCGTCCCGGTGCCAAAAGTGGCGGTGCCCTGGTAGGTCCCCACCGCGATGGCGTTCCCCTCGGCATCCACCGTCACCGCCCAACCCCGGTCGTCGTTGACTCCCCCTCCCTGCTGAGTCCAGAGAAGATTGCCCGCCGCGTCGTACTTGCAGAGGAATGCGTCGCTCGTCGAAGGGGCGCCGCGGGTCTGGAGGGTCGTGGCGCCGAAGGCCACCCCTCCCTTGAAGTATCCCGTGACGTAGATATTGCCCTGGGCATCCGCGGCGACTCCCCCGGGCCCATCCTCCTGGGCGCCGCCCAGGCGACGCCCCCAGACCGCCGTCCCGTCGGGGGCATACTTCGCCACCACCAGGTCGCTCAGCCCGGCGTTGGTGAGGGTCGCCCCGGCGAACACGACCGAGTTGCTGAATGTGCCGACCACCACCGCGTTCGTGGCAGGATCCACCGTCACCCCCAGGCCAAACTCGATGAGCGGCCCCCCCCCGGTCTGGACCCACGCGAAGCCGTTGGTGGAGACTTGAGCCGAGACCTGCGCCGCCAGAAACCCGGCCACCCAGGCAACGACCGGCAGGAGCAGGCGAAAACGATTCCAACGGGTTGGCGGGGGAGGGATCGGGGCAAGTCTCATGGCACGTCCGTGATACCCATACCCGGTGGAGCTCGCGCGGCAGGCGACGCAAAGGACCAACCGATTGAGGGCTTCCGGATCCTGCAGCGGCCGGGGAGGAGAGGCAAGCCCTGACGCATGGCCGAGGCATCCCTGCAGCCGATCCCGGCCGCCCAACCCTCGGCCGAGGAGTCCCCTCAGCTCACCGCGACGAGGGAGACTTTCTCCCCCTTGTGATTGCGGGCGATTCCCTGGGCCCGGGGGTCCAGGACGGGCTTGCCATCGATGCAGAAGAGATAGTGGTGATGCCCGTGGTTGAGGGGGATCTCCAGCCGCCAGGCGCCGTCAAACTGTTGGACCATCGGATGGGACTCGGCATCCCAATCGTTGAAGTCACCCATCACCGTGACCTTCGTTGCACGGCTCTCCAGGCAAAGGAAGACCACCGGCTTGATGACATTCTTGGCGGAATACCCCCCGGCGCGCAGGGGGCTGTAGTTGCTGAGATCGTCCATCGTCGTGGCTCGGCGCGGTTTGTCAAAAACGTCACCCCATCCACCCGGCCGGCGAAACGGGCTCGCCTGCGGGTGCGCGGCCCGCGAGGACAGCGGAATCTAGCATACGTTCAGATCCGGGCAAGGTTCGCCATCGACGCTTCTCCCCCCCCGGGGGGGAATCACTTCTTGGCGGGTGCGGGAACGCCGAATTTCCCCTGCTCCTTCGCCAAGGTCAGCTGGGCCCCCAGCCGCTTGACCGCTTCCTGCATGAAGCTGTCGAGCGTCTGGGACATCGAAAGGAGGCCCCCCCCGCCCCAGCTGTTGCGGTCGACCGTGAGGGTGCCGAGCAGCTTGCCGGAAAGGCCGTCGCGGACCTCCACCGTCGCGTCAAAGTAGGCGTTGCCAGCCCCAAGGCCGACGAGCAGCCGGGCTGCGGCACTTCCCTCCACGTAGCGGGTCACGGCCCCGCCGATCGTCAAGGTATCGGCGTCTGGCGTCCCCTCGGGCAGCACTTCCTTGAAGGCTCCGCCCCCCCTGAGTTCGGTGAGGATCATGTCCCGGAACTTGCCGACCCCGTTCCGCCGCCGCGCCTGAACCTCGGGATCCTTGGCCTTCATGCTGACCCCGTCCTCGAAGGCTTTCACGATGACCCGGTTGTAATGCTTCAGGTCGACCGCCTGGGCCTCGGCCGCCGGCTTGATGGGAGTCACCGTGCCGCAGCCGGTGAGGAATCCCAGGGAGATGCAGAATCCGATCGCCAGGAGGATCCGGCGGGCGGGCCAGGCGCAGGGGAAGAAGGTCCTTGTCATGGGAAAAAACTGAACGAAGTCGGCCGAAGCGTCAACTCCCACCGGGAGGCACTTCAACCGGAGGTGTCTCGGGCCCGTGTCGGAGGAGCGAGTACTTCCGGTACACCTCCCAGGCGGACAGCCTGGCGATCTGCAACCCCTGGGCGCCATCGAGGAATCCCCGCCGGAGCACGTAGCCCCGCAGGAACCGGAAGAAGGCGTGGGCGTGGGGGGCAAACAGGCCGGCGCGGCGCCCGGACTCCCGCTGGGTCTCGGCCCAGAGACGGGCATACTTCTCGCAGCGGGCCCGGTGGTCGGCCACATCCCGGAACGAGTAATGGTGGATCTCCCCCTGCAGGGGGACGACGCGTCCCTCAAGCTCGAGCCGTTCATGGACGCGCCCGCCGGCGAAACGGGCGCGGGAGCGGCGGAAGAGCCGCACCAGGCGATCCGGGTACCAGTCCCCGTGCCGGATCCATTTTCCATCGTACAACACGCACCGGGGCATCGAGAACCCCGAGCGGTCCGGGGCGGGATCCACCCCTCGCAGGAGCCGGAGCTCCTCCCGCAGGCGGGGAGAGAGCTCCTCGTCGGCATCCAGGCTGAAGACCCATTCGTGGCGCGCCAGCCCGATGGCCTTGTTCTTCTGCCCGACGTAGCCAAGCCAGGGCTGCCCCTCGACCCGCGCCCCAAAACCCCGGGCGATCTCCACTGTCCGGTCCACGCTCCCCGAGTCGACCACGACAATCTCGTCCACCAGGCCCGCGCAGCTCGAGAGGCATCGCGGGAGGTTGGCCTCCTCATTCAGGGTGATGACGCAGAGGCTGATTTTCATGCCCGTCGTTCCCTGGCGGCCTGCTCAAGGATCTGGATCGTCTCGGCAACGTTCCGCTCCAGGCGGAGCGGCTCGGGGTCGAGGGGGTGGGCCATGAACCGCTGCGAGCACCAGAAGGTGATCGCCTCGACCGCGGCATCGATGTCCGACGGGTCGGGAAGCACCGTCCCGTTGACCCCGTGCTGGATGAGCTCCGAGGCGCCGTTCTGCGCCGAGGTGATCACGGGAAGCCCGGCCGCGAGGGCCTCCACCACCACGTTCGCCGAGGGCTCGTAGATGGGGAGGAACACGAAGAGGTCGGCCGCCGCGTAGGCATCCTCCACCCCGGACATCGCCCCGGCGAAGACAAAGTCCCTCGAGGTCAGGTAGGGGTTTCTCCCCTTCCCCACCACCAGCAGCTTGATGTTGCTGCGCGCGGCGCGGCCGGGCGGGCGGCCCTCCCCCCGCCACTCGCTCTCGAGGATCTCAACCCCCTGCCGCACCCCGAACCGGTCAACCGCTTGCATGACATACCGAAGCCCCTTCCGCTCCCATCCCGAGCCGACAAACAGGAGCACAAAGTCCTCCTCCCGGAACCCGAACCGCTTCCGGGTGGCCGCCCGGTCCCCGCCGCGGAATCGGTCAACATCGACCCCATTCCGCACCAGGTGGATGCGGTCGGCCGGAAATCTGAAATGCTTGAGGATCTCCCGGCGCACCATCTGCGAGTTGACGATGATGCGCCCCGTGTGGGCGGGGTCGAAGGTGAGGGCCTCGAGCGCCAGCATGTTCCGGTGGAACGCTCCCCAGCCCACGAACGGCCGGCGCCACCACGGGGCAAACCGCCGGCGTTGCTCGAGCCAGACGCGATGAACTCCATCCCCGGCCCGGTAGACATCCTGGTGAACCGTCCTCTCCAGGCTGAAGATGCAGTCGAACCGATCCCGCGCCACCGCCTCCCGCACCGCCCGGGCAAACGCCGCGGGGCGGTCCGCCCTCGAGGCGTTGCAGGTGACGGGGTGGGGCTGCACGCCGGGGGGAGGCTCGCCCCAGCTCTCGGAGAAGAGGTGGAGCTCGTGGCCCGCGGCGGCGAGGCCTCCGAGGAGTCGCTGGAGATAGAGCTCCGCCCCGCCCGTGGCGGAGTAGTGTCGGCGGATCAGGGCCAGCTTCACGTGAGGGAAGGTAGCGGAGCCTCGTCCGCCCCAGGCAAGCACGATTTGAGCCCGCGGGGCGCCCCCGACCCTGGGCGGGTCACTTGCGGGCCGTGCCCCATCGGCGGTGCATGAAGTTCTCGAACGGCGAGAACATGATCTTGTCCGCCAGCAGCCCGATCACGACGATCACGAGCATGATCCCGACCACGGCCGCCATGTCGTGGAGCTCCCGGCCGTAGTGGAGGAGATGCCCGAGGCCGAAGCCGGTCATGATGGTGATGTAGATCTCGGCGGCCATGAGGGATCGCCAGGCGAAGGCCCATCCCTGCTTCATCCCGCTGACGATGAACGGCAGGGAGGCGGGGAGCACCACGGCGTACCAGGTGTGAAGCCCCTGCGACCCCATGGTGCGGGCGGCCCGAGCGTAGATCGGGGGGACGTTCGCTACCCCGGCGGAGGTGGCGAGCAGGACCGACCAGAGCGATCCCATCAGCACGATGAAGAACATGGCCGACTCCGTCTGCCCGAACCAGATCAAGGCCAGTGGGGCCCAGCAGACGCTCGGCAGGGTCTGAATCCCGAGAGCCACCAGCCCGAGGGTGTCGCGCAGGAACTGGAACCGGGCGTTGAGCAGGCCGAGGGGAAGCCCGGCCGCCACGCTCACAAGGTATCCAAGAAGCAGGCGCTTCAGGGTGACCCAGCTGGCATCGAGGAGAGTCCGATCCTCGATCGATGCCATGAAGTATCTCACCACGTCGGAGGGGGCCGGGATGAGGGGCGAGTCCCAGACCTTGCTCCGGATGGCGCATTCCCAGGCCAGGACCAGGAGCAGGAAGAACCCGATGGAGAAAGCGGCCCGTTTCATTCCTGCACCTCCGCGGGATCGGGCTTCAGATGCCTCTTCAGCGCCTTCATGATCAGGGTGGCGTGGCTCGCCAGGTCGACGCTGTTGATGTCCCGGGGGCGGGGCAGCTTGATCTCGAACTGCTCCTGCACCCGTCCCGGGTGGGGAGAGAAAAGGATCACCCGGTCCCCGAGGCAGACGGCCTCACGGACGTTGTGGGTCACGAAGACGATAGTCTTGTTCCGCTTCATCCAGATCTCCTGGATGTCGCCATAGAGCTGCTCGCGGGTCATGGCATCCAGGGCGGCGAACGGCTCGTCCATCAAGAGCAGCCGCGGGTTGGGAGCCAGGGCCCGGGCCAGGGCCACGCGCTGTTTCATCCCTCCCGAGAGCTCGTGCACATTGGCATGGATGAACTTCTCGAGCCCCACCAGGGTGAGGTAGAAGCGGGCCATCTCGACGCGCTCCTTCGGCTTGAGGCCCGGCTTGAGCTTGAGGCCGAAGAGAACATTCCCCAGGACGTCGAGCCACGGGAAGAGGGCCGACTCCTGGAACATCATCATCCGCTCGCTCCCGGGGCCCGCCACCCGGCGTCCATCGGCGTGCACCTCCCCTTCATCCGGCATCTCAAGGCCGGCGATGATGTTCAGGAGCGTCGACTTGCCGCAGCCGCTCGGCCCGACCAGGCAGACAAACTCCCCCTCGCGGATGTTGAGGCTGATCCGGTCGAGCGCCGTCACGGATCCCCGGCTCGTCTTGAAGCGCTTCGTCACCTGGTCGATGACAAGCTTCTCCGGGGGGGCATTCTCGATCGGGGGACCGGGGTTCATGGCTCGATCCTCGGCTTTCCCTTCTCCGCAAGCACGTCGTTGAGGATCCCGAGCTGGTAGATGCGGGAGAGATCCGGGGCCTGGCGGTAGAATCCAACCTTGCGGGCGGCCTCGGCCGACCTCACGAGCGACGGCTTGATGGGGTCGACCGTGAACTCGAGCCGCTTCCAGGCCTCCTTGAGGACCTCGGGACTCATCCCCTTGCGGGTCTCCTCCTTGAACTCCCGGTTGAAGATCTCCTGGGCCTCGGCCGGATGGGACGTGATCCACTCGGTGAGCTCAAGGTGGGCTGCCAGGAACTTCTTCAGGAGGCCCGGCTGACGATCAAGGAGCTCTGCCGTGCTCACCAGGTGCGTGGTGGTGTAGCGTCCCGCGGTCTCCTTCCAGAGGGAGCCTTCCTCGAGATAGACCCGTCCCTTCCCCTCTCGGACCAGCCGCGTGACCCAGGGCTCGACCGTCCAGACGGCGTCGAGCTCCTTCTTTTCAAACAGCGTGAGCTGGTCGGGATTGGCGGTCGGGATGACGAGCGCATCCCCTCCGGTCATGGTGACCCGGAGTCCCGTCGAGATGAGCCAGGCCCGCGCGGCCACATCCTGGGTGTTGCCCAGCTGGGGGGTGGCCACCTTTTTTCCACGAAAGTCAGAGTCGGAGCGGATCGGCCCATCTCCCTGAACCACCAGGGCCGCGCCGCCGCTGCAGGCCCCGGCCACCACGCGAACCTCCTTACCGCCGGTGCGGAGGTGGGCGTTCAGGGTGGGGGAGACCCCCACGTAGGTGAGATCGATGGACTTGGTCAGGATCGCCTCCATCGCGCTCGGCCCGGCGTTGTACGTGAACCATTGGATTGTGACCCCGGCGCCGAGGCGCGACTCGAACCACCCGTTGCCGGCGCGGGCCATCCCGCGGGCCACCAAGGCCTGCGCATGGGTGATGTTGGGGAAGTGGCCCACCCGCAGGACCACGGGCTCCGGGGCCGAGGCGGCACGCAAGGCCCCCCCCAGGAGGGAGAGCAACGCGACGATCAACGTCTGGCTGTACTTGGCAGTCATGGCGGGTCCCCGGGGGCGGCCCGTGGGACGAGGCCGAAAGCCTAGTGGACTTGGGCGCAACAACAAGGGAAAGTTGCGGAGGGCCCATGAAGCAATCCCACTTGATTTTGATGGTGCTGTTCAACGTGTTTTGGGCGGGGATCCTCTCGATCAACGTCCACCTTGCGCAGCACCTGGAGTACACGAGCATCGTGACCCTCCGGTTCGGCCTCTCCGCAGCCCTCGGCCTGGCCCTCTGGCGATGGCTTCCCGGGCCGGCACCCCGCGGCCCGGCCCTCATCCGCACCTGCCTCATGGGGGTGATCGTCTTCTGCGGCGGCCACCGTCTCCAGGTGTTGGGGAACACCCTCGGGTCCGCAGGCAACGCCTCGGTCCTCATGGGCTTCGAGCCGGTCCTCACCTCGGTGGCTGCGGCCCTCTTCCTCCGGGAACATGTCCCCCTGAAACGGTGGGCCGGGTTTCTCCTCTGCCTCTCCGGCCTGGGGCTCCTCAACCGGATGTGGGCGCCCGACTTCCAGTGGGCCAGCCTGGGCGCCAGCCTCATCTTCATCTCGTCGTTCCTCTGCGAGGCGGTCTACTCGATCCTCGGGAAACCCCTGGGACAAAGCGCCAGCCCGTACAAGGTCGTTGCCCTGAGCCTGCTGTCCGGCACGATCGCGAACCTCCTCATCGACGGACGACACACCCTGGCGGAGGCAACGGCCATGCCGGCCTACTACTGGCTTCTCTTCCTTTACACGGGGGCCCTCTGCACCGTGGCGGGATATGCCCTCTGGATGATCGTGATCGGGGAGGCTCCCGTGAACCTCGTGGCGCTCACGATCTTCGTCCAGCCAGTGGCCGGGGTGGCGATCGCGATGCTCTTCCTCAACGAGACGCTCCACTGGGGCCATCTCTGGGGTACGGTGGCCGTGGGGGCGGGGCTCGTGGTGGGGTTCGTCGGAGAGGGCCAGCGAAGGACCCCGCCCCGGGAGACTTCCCCGGCCGCCTGACCGGCTATTGCACCCGGAAGTATTGCCGGCCCGAGAGATGGGCCGCATCGAGGGCGTACGACTTCCCGTTCAACTCCCCGGCCGGCACCTCGGCCCAGGGGCCCTCCAGCTCGGCGGCGCGAAACAGCCGGCCGTCCCCGGTCCACGAAAGGGTCGCCCCTCCCCCTGCCCCTCCACTCACAATGTCGAGATGGGGCATGGAATAAAGGCCGACGTCGTCGATTCCCCAATACCAGCTGTCGGTTCCAGCGTGCGCGAACCGGAGCCGAACGGCCGGCTGGTTCGCCGCAGCAGGAAGCGGGAAGAACTCGACCCGCTTGGAGGTCACCGCATTGTCGTCATCACGTCCCTGGATGTAGGCCGCGAGCGACGGATCCAGGGGCGCCTGAATGAAGTCGCCGTACATCGTCCCCCGGGTCTCCCCGCTCGAGGGATCGACATACCTCGGGGTATCCGGCTGGGTGGCTGTCAGGGTCGCCAGCGCATCGATCTGGTTGTCAGCGTCGTAGCGGAGATCACCGGTATGGAGGAAATAGGCAACGGGCATCCAGGTGGCCCCCTGGTCGATGGAGTACTCCACGGCCGCCATGCTGTCCTGGTTCTGCTCCCAGAGGCTGTGGAAGCAGAGGGCGACGTCGCTCTTGCCCGTGAGATCGAAATCCCGGGTAAACACGGCGCCGTACTGGCCCGGTCCCGAGCGGTAGCCCGAGGTGTTGAAGAGGATGTTGCCGGAGGCGAGCTCCTTGACGAGGCTGCCGTTGACGGCATAGACGGGATTCGGGGTCAGCACCCGCTGATAGTCCGAGGTGGTGACATGCCCCGTGTAGGAACGCAGGGGCTGGGTCAACCGGTGGCTGTCGATGACGGTCCACCCGTCGTAGGAGGCCGAGTTGAGATCCTGAAGGTCGAAGTTCGAATCCAGGCCGGGGACGTAGGAGATCCCGCTCCACCCGTCGGGAAGCCTTCCCTCAGTCACCTCGGAGAACGTCTCGAGAACGGCGGGGGGCGGGAGGGTGATGCTCTGGTAGGCCCGGACGGTGAACCCCACGCTGCTGGAGTAGGCGTGCGGGGTCCGCGCCACGTTGTCCAGGAACCGGAGCTCGAAGGAATGGGTCGACCCGGAGGGCAACAGCCGGGCGCTGCTGGCATAAGCGATGTCGTAACGCCCCGGGGAGGAGGTCACCACCGGAGTGACAGGCACGCCGTCGAGAAGGAGCGCGAAGGTGGAAGGGTTCACCTTCAGCACGCCATCCTGGACCGCTGCGGCGAAGAGGATCTCGGGAGAGGCCCCCGGCCCCGCGGCGGGGGAGGAGATCACCGCGACGGGCGCGGGTGGCACGACCGGGATCTGCGAGAAGAGGAGATCGTCGAGTGCGATGCTGTCCCCACGTCCATCGCCGCCCGTGCGAACCAGCCGCAGCACCACCGGCTGCCCCAGGGCCCCGGTGAACCCCACGTCCACCGGCGTCTTCGTCCCGTCACTCACCGCAGTGAGGCTGCTCCCGGCCAGCGGGTTTCCATCCAGGTCGAGAACGCTCCAGTCGTAGTCGTAGGTGGTCCCGCTCGTGTAGTACGGATGGAGGTTGAACGACTTGATCACCACCCCGGCGCCGGGGACGGGGGTGAAGGTGATGTCAAACGCCTTGCCGATCGCCGCAGTGTCCATCTGGGCGGCGCTCCAGACGGAATCGACGTAGTACTGCCATTCCCCGGCGGGCGACCGGCTCCAGGTCAGGTCGATGCCCGGGGTCCCGGTCCCTGTCACCACCACCCCCTTGCTGCTGACCGCCGCCTTGTCGCCAAAGCTCTGGATCACGGCCGAGTTCTGCCCCTGTCCCGCCGGGAGCGAGGAAAAATCGAGCAGTGTGTCTCCACGGGCCGGGGAGGCGGTGGTGGCGGCGGCAGCCAGGGCCCCAAGGGAGAAGGCGGCCGATCCGGGGGAGGGAAGCCAAAAGAGCGGTTTCATAGGTCGAACGAAAACGGGACGGGGCCACTGCGGGTTGCATCGAACCTAGGCCGAACCTGAAGACAGGGCAACCCCCAAGTGCGCCGCTCCATCACGCGAGCCCATCCGGCCCATACCCGAGATGATCAAGGAGGGGTTGGATCGGCCCGAGATGCGGCTCCAGATGCCCGGCATACCGTTTCCACCGACCGACGGCCCGCGCATGGATCGGCTGGGTGACGTCGGCATAGGTGGGGGACTTCACCCACCGGCCCCGGGCACGGCCCGTGTGGTCCAGGACACGCGGATCCCAGGGGAGTCCGAGAAACGAAAGAATCCCCGCCGCCCCCGCCCCCGGATCCCGGATAAACTCCTCGTAGTGAACCTGCCGCCACGGGTTGCCCAGCCGGGGCCGCAGAGCGAGGAGAAAGCTCATCGCGTCCCGGTACTGGGCGACGGTCCGATCCAGGGTGAGATAGGCCGAGCTCACCGGGTTCAGGGGAAGGGGTTGCATGAAACAGCTCAGGATCACATCCCGGGGATCCCGGATCATGAAAAGCAGCCGAGCCTCGGGGAAGATCCGCGCCAGGGGAAGGAGCAGGATGGTGAACGCGGGGTTCTTGTCCAGAAGGAGCCGCCCCCCAAGCGGTCCCTCCAAAAAGCGCTCCATCCCCCCGACATAACGCTCCCGCGCCGCGCGCAATGCCGGAGGATCCACCCGGTCAAGCAGCTCCGCAACCCCCAGCCGCGGATCCTCTCCCCAGGTCAGGGGGAGATAGGCCTCGTCGTGGAGGATCCGGGTCTCCTCGGCGCTCACCACCCCGGGATGGCTCTCGAGCACCTGCTCCAACAACGTTGTGCCCGAGCGGGGATGTCCGCACAGGAGGGCCAGCCGCTGCTCGGCCCCCAGGCCGGGGAGGGATTCCCGCCACCGCCCCACCCCGAGGGTCTCCGACTGGGCGAGCATCCGCTCGGCCTCCCGTTGCACCCCCTGAAGCGCAGCCCACCAAGGCCCGGCTTGCGGGATGAGAAGTTGCTTCCCCTGGTGGAAGGCCTGCATCGCCTCGTCCCAGCGCCCCTGGAGATCGAGCACCTGCCCGAGCTCAACCCAAGCCCGGTAGCGGAGTTCCGCAGGCAGACGACGGTCCGCGACGAGAACCCGCACATGGCCCTCGGCTCCCGTGAGATCCCCGCGTCGACGACGGACCCGGGCTTCCAAAAACGCCCCCCCGGGGTGCCCCGGGGCCCGGGCCCGAATCCGCTCCAACACCTCCTCGGCTCCCTCCAGCTCATGCCGATGCTCCCGGATCTCCCCCGTCAGCAGGAGCGCCCCGGGGTGGGCGGGATCGAGTCGCAGGGCCTCCTCCAACAGCGCGAGGGCCTCGTCGGCCCTCCCCACCTGATGCCAGTAAACCGCGGCCTGGAATCGCACCGGGAGGGAACCCGGGGCCAGGGTGCAGGCCTTGTGCATCCATTCCCGGGCCTCGGCGTAGCGGGCCCGCGTGGCCAGCGCCTTTCCGAGCCCCAGGCAGATCTCGGGATTCAGGGGGTCGCAGGCGGCGGCGGACTCGAGCCGGCGCACCGCCTCGTCGAATCGCCCCTCCTGCCAGAGCCGACGCGACTCCCCAGCCAGCCCAACGGCCCGGTCACGACCCTCGGTCCCGGAGGATGGGAGGCTGGCGTCCATCGGCAGGCACCCCACCACATCCGGCATCGTTCCTCAATCCGATTCGGGGAGGGGCGCGTGGAGTGCGGCATTGACTTGCCCCCGGTGCCCACCATTTTAGGCGCTCACCGGGTGCAAGGCCGACCCGCCGCCCGCTGCCCCCCCCCGCGCCGGGTGGGCGGGGGCGGCGAGCCGGCCCTCCCGGATGACAACTTTATGACTGACACTGCTGCTCCGCGTCCGACCCCCCTCCGATCCCTCTGGCTCCGCCGGGGCCTGGTCGGCGCCGCCCTCCTCGTGGTATTGATCATCCTGCTCTACTTCGTGGGTCTCAGCAGCCCGTTCCTCCGGGGGTTTGTGCTCCCACGCGTCGGCAAGGCCCTCCACGCCACCTTGACTGCCGAGGAGGTCTCCCTCAGCCCCTTCTCCTCCCTGACCCTGCGCGGCCTAAGGATCCAAACCTCCGGGGAAATCCCCTTGCTCACGACGCCGGAAGTCCGCGTGCGCTATCGTTTGCGCGACATCCTCTCCGGGACCCTCTCCGTGGACGAGGTCACCATCGACTCCCCCATCCTTCAGGTCGTCCCGACTCCCGACGGACGGGACAACCTGCAGCCGATCCTGGACTCGGCCACCACCACTCCCCCTCCCCCACCCTCCAGCAAGAGAGCCCCCGTGGCGCTCAACCTCCATTCCGTCACCCTTCGCAACGCGACCCTTCGTCACACCCGGGCAACGCCCGGCGGGGGCCGCCAGGTGACCGAGCTCTCAGACCTCAACGTCACCCTCGACCAACTCGTCGCCGGAGCCCGCGGCAGGCTGCAGATCTCCGCCGGCCTGGGATCCGACCGGACGGGGGCCACTGGGGCGGGGAGCCTTCGCGCCACGCTGAAGGGGGACCTGGACCTGGAGCTCGACGCGGGGTCCCTCCCCCGGCTTGCCAAGGGGGGGATCCGGGTTGCCGTGGCGCGGGCGGAAGGGGAATTCGCCCCGATCGCGGGATTCGCCTCCGCCCTGCAGGTCGATGTCACCCCGTCCGAGATCCGGCAGCTTTCGCTGCGGCTCGAGCAGGGGGGCAAACCGCTGGGGGGCGTCCTCCTCACCGGACCGTTCGATCCCGCGAGGCTCGAAGGAGGGCTGAAGCTCACCTTGCAGGGAATCGACCGGCAGTCGCTGGCGGCCATCTCCACCCTCACGGGTCTGCCCCTTGATGCGGCGTCGCTCGGTGCGGAGACCGGGGTCGAGGTTTCCGCCGGCGGCACCCGGGTCCGCGTCAACGGTTCGGCCTCGGTTGCCGGGCTCCGTCCGGCCAGGCCGGGCACTGAAACCCCGATCCTCAACCTCTCGAGCCGCTTTGATGTCACGGCCGACCTGCCCGCGAAAACCGCCCGCCTCGACCTGCTCGATCTTGGTGCGAACCAGGCCGCCAAGCCGCTTCTCCAAGGCCGGCTCACCGCCCCCATGACGGTCTCCTGGGGCGGAGCCTCCGCAGCCGCGGGAGAGGCCTCGCTGGAGCTGACGATCACCGGTCTCAATTTGACGGAATGGCGGGGCCTGACAGGCGACTCCCTCTCCACGGGCCTGGTGGAGGGGAAAGCCCGGCTTCAAACCCAGGGGGCCTCCACCGCGCTCCGGATGCAGGCCGACCTTCAGGGAACGGACCTGTCCATTCGGAGCGGCACCAACCTCGTCGCGCAGCTGGGACTGCAAGTCCAGCTGGCCGGCTCGGCATCGACCCAGGGAACGCTGCAGGTCGACAGCCTGAGGATCAACCTTGCTAAGGCCGGACAGGCGGCCGCCGCGGTGGAGGCCTCCGGGGGATTTACCCGCGCGACCGGGGCCTTCCAATCCCGCGTCAACCTTCGGCTCACCCCCGAGCGCCTGCTGGGATCGGGCCCGCGCGAGGAGCTCCAGATCGGTGTCGCCGGCGAAGGATCGATCTCGAACACCGTCGCAGAGGTCACGCGCCTCCTGCTTCTCCTTCCCTCTGGGGGGCGATCCACCAATAACGAGGTCGCGATGAAGGGGAGATTTGATTTCACCGACCGGTTGGCCCAGCAGGCCTCGCTTTCCGCCCGGGCCGGCGACCTTGACCTGACCTGGCTTCACCAGGTGGTGATGGCCTCCCGTCCCTCGGCCCCCGCGGCTCCCACCCC
>DMJJ01000268.1 GCA_003452185.1 Verrucomicrobiales bacterium
AGCCAGGGGACGGTGGCCGACCCCGCCGCAGCCGCCCCGTCCACCGGCCGAAACATCCCGCTCAGCTTCCTGACCGTGAGCATCCCGGTCCATTACCAGATCAGCGACCTGAAGGCCTACGCCTACAACTATGCCAACTCGGGGGAGGTTCTCGAACAGGTGGCCAACCGGGAGGTGGTGCGCTACTTCGCCGAGACCGACACCCGGGAGCTCCTCTCCAAGGGGCAGGAGTTTGCGGCCGCCGAGCTCCAGCGGCGCCTCCAGGCGCGCATCGACTCCGACTACCACCTGGGGGTGAAGATTCTCTTCCTCGGGCTCCAGGACATCCATCCCCCGGTGCGCGTCGCCGCCGATTACGAGCAGGTCGTGAGCGCCCGGCAGGGGGTGGAGACCAACCGGCTGGACGCCGTTGCCTTCGCCTCCGCGACGAACCTCCTGGCGGAGACCGAGGCCCGCCGGATCATCAACGAGGAGGGGGCCCGCAGCACAAACCGGCTCGTGGAGAAGGTCGCCACTGCCGCCCGATTCACCAACCTCCTGACCGCCTACTCCGCCTCGCCGGTCGTCTACCGGCACCGGATGTTCCTGCAAGCCTATACCAACGGGCTGGCGAACTCCCGGAAGATCATCTTCACCAGCACCAACATGGACGAGGTGATCCAGTACGACGCCCAGCAGCGCCTCAGCTCCGACATCATCCAGCGGCTGGCGCCGCCCAAGAAATAAGGCTCCGGAACCCGACTGCCGCACCCATTTCCCAGACCCGACAGACACCGCATGAAGAAGAATAATCCAGTCTCGATCATCGTGGGGGGGCTCCTCCTTCTGATCTTCGCCCTTCTCGTGTTCATGTACCAGGTGCGGACCACCGAGGTTGCCGTGGTCACCACGTTCGGAAAGCCGACCGATCGCCGCACCGACCCCGGGGCGTACTTCAAGCTCCCGTGGCCCATCCAGAAGGTCTACTACCTCGACAAGCGGGTCCGCAACATCGAGACCGGGCTCCAGCAGTCGACCACGGCGGATGACTACAGCCTGCTCCTCATGAGCTATGCCGGCTGGGCGATCGACGACCCGAGCGACTTCTTTCCCCGGTTCGACCGCGGGAGCTACGTCGCCGCGGAGACCAAGCTCCGGGAGATGCTCCTCAACGCCCAGAAGCAGGTCGTGGGTAAGTATCGCCTCTCCGACCTGATCAACACGAATGCCGCGCAGGTCCGGTTCAGCCAGATTGAGCAGGACATCCTCAAGGTGGTGCGCGACCAGTGCACGGGGCAGAAGTACGGGATCGACGTGAAGTTTGTCGGGATCAAGCGCCTTGGGCTTCCGGAGAACAACACCCTGGCCGTGCTCGACCGGATGAGGTCCGAGCGTTCGCGGCTCGTCCGGAGCATCGAGGCCGACGGGGCGGCTGCCGCCTCCTCGATCCGGACCACCGCCCTCATCGAGGCCCAGCGCAAGATCGCGCAGGCGAACGCCGAGGCGATCCGGATCAACGGCGAGGGGCAGGCCGAGGTGCAGCGCGCCCTTCAGGTCCTGGAGCAGAGCCCGGACCTGGCGGTGTTTCTCTACGACCTGGCCTCCCTGGAATCGGTCCTTCAGAACCGGGCCACCCTGGTGATGGATCCGACCTGGCCCTTGGTCAACCTGCTCCAGTCGCGGCCGCCCGAGGCCCCCCAAGCGAAGCCCTGATCGACCCATCCCATGAGCGATCATCACGATCACGATCACCCGCACGACCCGGCTCATCCCGGGCACCGCCCCCCGGCGGCTGCCGCCGGGCCCGGGGAGGGTTCCGCCGCCCCCGATCCCGATTCGGATGCCGCCACGCAGGCCCTTGCCGACGCCCTGCGACGGAGCTTCGCGATCCTCCGGGTCGTGATGGGCCTGCTGATCGCTGCGTTCCTGCTCTCCAATCTCCACACCGTGGGGCCCGAGGAGCGCGGGGTGATCCTGCGTCTCGGGCGTCCCGTGGGGCAGGGGGAGGGGATTCTCCTGCAGCCCGGTCTTCATCTGGCGTGGCCCTACCCGTTCGATGAGTTCAGGACCATCCCCATCAGCCGGCTCCTCCAGGTGAGCTCGACTGTGGGATGGTATTATGTGGACGCCGCCACCCGGGCGGCCGGCCAGGCGGAGGACCGTTTCAGCGCTTCGCTCAAGCCGGTGCGCGACGGCTACACCCTCACGGGCGACGCGAACATCGTCCATGTGGAGGCCTCCTTCAGCTACCGGATCACCGAGCCGGGGCAGTATATCTTCGCGTTTGAGAACGCCCCGGCCCTCCTCACCAACGCCCTCAACAACGCCATTCATTACGCCTCCTGCCAGTCGCGGGTGGACGATCTCCTCAAGGCGGGCGTCGCCGGCTTCAAGGACCGGGTTCGTGACCGGCTGGCCACCCTCATCCAGGAGCAGCATCTGGGCGTCACGGTGGACACCCTCAACGTCAACATCGAGGTGCCCCGCCAGGTGAAGGATGACTTTGACCGCGTTCTGGCCACCAGCACCCGGGTCGAGGCCGACAAGAACAATGCCCAGGCCGAGGCGGACCGGGTTGTGAAGGATGCCGCCGCAACCGCCGGGAGCATCGTGGTCTCCGCCCGGAGCGAGCGTGACAACGAGGTCAAGCGGATCCGGGACGAGGCGCGGAGCTTCGAGGACCGGCTGAACGGATACCGCAAGGCTCCCGAGCTCTTCCGGCGCCGATACCTCAGCGAGCTCATGCAGCGGGTCTCGCCCGTTGTCGACCAGAAGATCCACGTCCCCTCCACCACCCCCGATGGCCATGGGTGGAAGTTTAGGCTATTGTTGAACCGTGAAGAACAGGTTCCAAACGTGGCTCCGGCTCCCGCCCCATCAGGCGACAAGCATTGAGCCCGCCACCCACCTGCTGACACTGCCATGAACGTTCCCACCCAGAACACCCAGAACCATCGGCACGTCTGCGATCACAACTGCGGCCACGATCATGCCCACGATCATGATCATGACCATGACCATGCGCACGATCACTCCCACCACCATGATCATGATCATGGCCCCGGGGGGAGCTGCTCCCAGTGCGGGCACGATCACTCCCACACGAACGTCAAGCTGACCCAGGTCTTCGTCGGGCTGGCGTTCATCGTCAACGCCTTCCTGGTCGAGTGGTTCTTCGAGCAGGGGACCGTGCTGGCGGATTTCAGCGCCATGGCGGGGGCGTTGCTCCTCGGGGTGCCGATCGTCCTGACCGCCATCAAGGACCTGCGCCGCGGCGTCCTCAGCACAAACGAGCTGGTGGGGGTTGCGGTGCTGGCCTCCTTTGCCTCGGGCAATTACATCGAGGCCGGGGTGGTCGCGTTCTTCATGCTGCTGGGTGAGGTGATTGAGACGCGCACCGCCGAGGGAGCCCGTGCCTCCATCGAGTCGCTGATCCGGCTCACCCCCACGAAGGCCCGTCGCATTCTCCAGGGCCGGGAGGAGGAGGTTGCGGTGCGGGATCTCCAGGTGGGGGATGTCATCCGGGTGCGTCCCGGGGACAATGTCGCCGCGGACGGCCTCATCCAGTCGGGCTCCGGGTCGATCAACCAGGCGAACATCACCGGGGAGTCCCTCCCGGTTGACAAGAAGGCGGGCGACGAGGTTTACGCCGGGACGCAGAACCTGACCGGTGTGCTGGAGGTGAAGGTGAGCCGGGCGGGCCATGACACCACGCTTGGGCGGGTGCGCGACCTGATCCTCGCGGCC
The DNA here is from genome assembly GCA_003452185.1 of Verrucomicrobiales bacterium. Classification (GTDB taxonomy): domain Bacteria; phylum Verrucomicrobiota; class Verrucomicrobiia; order Limisphaerales; family UBA11320; genus UBA11320. The sequence continues at coordinate 3,727 of DMJJ01000268.1, forward strand.
GAGAAGACCAAGCTTCCAATCATGCGGATCGTCGACCAGTACATGGGGTTCTACACTCCCCTGGTGCTGGTGATCGGGGCGCTGGTATGGGCCTTCACCCGCGATCTGAGCCGGGTGATCGCCGTGTTCATCGTCTCCTGCCCGTGCGCCTTCGTGCTCGCGACCCCCACGGCGATGGTGGCGGCCCTCTCAGCGGCTGCGCGGCTCGGAATCCTGATCAAGAACGTCGGCGACATCGAGCTGGCGGCGAAGATCAACGCCTTCATTTTTGACAAGACCGGCACCCTGACCACGGGGCGCCTGGCGGTGAGTCGCCTCAACCCCCTGGGGGAGGTTCTTCCGGCGGAGCTTGTCCGGGTGGCGGCCGTCGCCGAGAAGTACAGCAATCACCCGACCGCGCGGGCCCTCGGCCAGCTTGCGCAGGAGGCCGGGGTGACGGTGGGGGAGCCGGTCGATTTTGCCGAGACCGCCGGCCGGGGAGTGAAGGCCCGGGTGGACGGACGCCCAGTGCTCGTGGGACGCGCCCAATGGCTGCGTGACAACGGGGTGGAGGGAGACTTTCTCAACTCGGTCGATTTGAACGAGACCGAGGGCTACAGCCTGGTGTTCGTCGCGCTGGAGGGAAAATGTGTCGGATGGATCGGGCTTCAGGACCAGACTCGCGCCGAGGCGCGCGAATCGCTCGCTGACCTGCGGGCCGTGGGAGTTCGCCGGATCGCCATGGTGTCCGGCGACCGGACCCCGGTCGCCAAGCGCGTCGCCCAGGAGATCGGGTGCGAGGAGGTCGTGGGTGACTGCCTCCCCCAGAACAAGGTCGAGTACGTCAAACAGGTCAAGGGCAAGGGGTATCGCGTTGCCGTGGTCGGGGACGGTGTCAACGACGCCCCGGCGCTCGCTGCCGGGGACCTTGGCATCGCGATGGGGGCGGCGGGGAGCGAGGTCGCGATCCACAGCGCCACCATCGCCCTGATGAACAATGATCTCCGGCGCCTCCCATTCCTGGTGCGGCTTTCGCGGCAGACCCGCGGGGTGATCAACCAGAACTTCCTGCTCGGGGTCCTCTTCGTGATCGGCGGCCTGACGCTCGCCGCGATGAAGTACATCAACCCGATCGTGGCCGCCATGATGCACGTCGCGGGTTCGCTGCTGGTTGTCTTCAACAGCTTCCGCCTCGTCCGTCAGGGTGAGGAGCTCGAGCCGTTTCAGGCTCCCACGGCATCGGGCGACGCGGGCCCCGGACAAGCCCACGACCACGACCACGGGCACGGGCATGGGCATGAGCATGGACACACGCATGCCGCCCCTTCGACCTCGATCGAGTTCAAGCCCCGCGCTCCCCGGCCGGCCTGAGGAGGCCGGGCCCCCCGGGGAGGTTGGTAGGGGAATGGGTTGGGTGGAACGGCCGGGCAGGGGAGGGAAGCCCCCGGGCCTGCACTGATGACTGGTCACCCTTGTTCCACCCGCCTAGACTCCCCGCGGAATGTCGAACGAACCGAGCCTCCCAACGTCCCCGGTCACGCCCCCATCCTCGAAAGCGGCAACCTTCTTTCGTCGGCTCCTAAGCACCGTGATCCTCTGGACGGTGGTCCTTTCGGCCCTCTTTTCCGGAAACCCGCTCCTCTCGGATATCTTCTTCCTGGCCATTGTCTGCCTGCTGGCCTGGACCGGGCTTCTCGAGTTCTACGGGATGGCGGTTCGGACGGGGCTTCTCTGCTTTCCGGCCTGGGGGATCTTCTGCGGGCTCAGTCTGTTGGTCGGCACCTACCTCCATCTGCATGGCCTCCTGGGGATCCACGGCCCTCCTGCCCGGGTGAACGATTTTGAAACCAGCATCCTGATCCTGTTCGTCCTGGGGCTCTGCTTTCGCCAGTTCCTCCGACATGACATGTCCCGGGGGATCGGGGCGGTGGGGACCACGCTCTTCGGGCTGATGTACGTCCCGTGGCTCCTGAACTTCATCCAGAAGATCAACTTCTTCCCCGGCGTCGAGGGGACCTGGTACGTCCTCTATTTCATCCTCATCACGAAGGCGAGCGACATGGGGGCCTATGCGGTCGGATCGGTGATCGGCCGCCACAAGATGATTCCCCGGGTGAGTCCGGGCAAGACATGGGAGGGGTTTGGCGGGGCGCTCCTGACCTCGGCTGGGGCGAGCCTGCTGTTCCTCCGGCTCGGGGGGGGGCACCTCCACGGGATGACCCCGATGCATGCCGTGATCCTGGGGTTGGTCCTCGGGGTGGCGGCCGTTCTTGGCGATCTCATCGAGTCGATCTTCAAGCGGGAGGCCGGCGTGAAGGACTCCGGAAGGTATTTCCCGGGAATCGGGGGGATTCTCGATCTCCTGGACAGCCTGCTCTTCAACGCGCCGCTGATGTACCTCTACCTCCGTCACATCCTGACCCATCCGTAGCAAGCCGGTCCAGGGAGGGGAGGATCCCTGCTCCCTGCGGACGCTCGCGCGCCCCGCCTGCGAGTAGGAGGCGGTCCGCGGGGGAGGGGTCTAAAACGGCTGGGTCTAGGCGGAGGGGTTGGCGGCTTGGAAGGCCGAACGCTCGGGCCGGGGGCCGGTGCTCTCCCGGGCCACGAGCTCCCCCACCAGCCGACGCACCGCCGGGGTCTCCCCGGCCAGCAATTGGAGCATGGCCTCCATTGCGGCGGTCCCAAGCCGGTGTTTCGGCTGTCGGATCGTGGTCAGGGGCACCCGGAAGTGTTCGCTGACCAGGATGTTTCCATGGCCCGCCAGGGAGACATCCTCCGGAATCCGGAGCCCTTGGCGCAAAAAGTAGGTGCCTGCCCCGATGGCCACCAGGTCATTGACGGCCTGCACGGCCGTCGCGCCGTTTGGCTCCCCCACCATCTGGGCCGCGGCCTTCTCCCCTTCCTCGATCGTGGTGCCGGCCTGGAACAGCAGGGAGTCCTCGACCTCAAGCCCGTCCTCCCTCAACGCCCGGCGGTATCCCTCGAGCCGCTCCTGGCTGGAGGGGGAGGCGGGAGGCCCCGAGAAAAAGGCGATCCGCCGGTGCCCGAGCTGTCGCAGGTGCCGGGTCACCATATAGCTCCCTAGGATGTCCTCCGTCTCGACCGAGGGGAAGTGGGGGCAGAACGGGGCCCGGTGCCCGAGCAGGATGGTCGGCACCCGACGGCGCCAAAGCTCATCGAAGATCGGGGAGGACTGCTCCATCCGGTAAACGGGGGAGATGAAGAGCCCGTCGACCCGGCGTGCCAGCATCCGGCGGATGCAGGTTTCCTCGCGCTCCGGCTGGTTGAGCGAGTGGGCGAACAGGACGTCGTATCCCCTCGCGTGCGCCTGCTCCTCGATCGCCATGCTGATCCGGGCGAACACGGGATTGGTCGCCGCGGGGATGATCAGCCCCAGCAGGCGGGTGGTCCGGTTCCGCAGCCCCTGGGCGCCGCTGTTCGGCACGTATCCCATGTCGGCCGCCAGCTTCCGGATGCGGGCCTTGGTCGCCGCTGAGATGTCCGGCGCGTCGCGCAGCGACTTGCTGACGGTCATGATCGAAACGCCGGCTTGTTCGGCAATGTCCCTGAGTCGCAGCATGAGGTGGGGGGATCAGACGTTGCTACCGCTCCAGTTGAGCTTCCGCCGGAGGGTGGTGAAAAAGGCCCCGCCCTCGAGGCGGAGGAGCCGGATGCAGTGCCGGCTTTGGCTGATCCGAACCACGTCCCCAGGCTGCAGGGGGACCTGCACCTGCCCGTCGGCGGTGAGGATGGTTTGAACCGTCCGGCTCAGCACCGTCACCCGGACGCTGGCGGCGGAATCGACGATGATCGGGCGGTTCGAGAGCGTGTGGGGGCAGATCGGCGTCAGCATGAGCACCCGGGCGCGGGGGCTGACGATCGGTCCCCCGGCGGCGAGGGCGTAGGCCGTCGACCCGGTGGGGGAGCTGATGATCATGCCGTCGCAGCGGTATTCCGTCAGAAGCTCCTCGTCCACGGTGACGGAGAGGTCGATCAGGCGGAAAACGTCCCCACGGCCGATGACCATGTCATTTAACGCCACCTGGGTGGGGACCTCGGGCCGGGTCTCAAGCCTCGCCTCGATGAGCGACCGGGTGTCGATGGAAAACCCACCTTCCCAGATCCGGGCGAGGGCGCGGGGCAGCTCATCGTTCTGCACCCCGGTGAGGAACCCGAGTCCCCCGACCTTCACCCCGAGGATCAGGGGGGCGACGCCGGCGGTGTCGCGTGCCACGCGGAGCATGGTCCCGTCCCCGCCGAACACGAGGAGCAGGTCGACATGTCGGGCGAGGGTGCGGGTGTCCGGGAACTGCCCGCAGCGAAGCCCGGCGAGCTCTGCCGTCGGGGCGTCGCAAAACACCTCCCGGCCGCTCCTGGCCACCAGTTGCGCGGCCTTGCGTACCAGGGCCCGGCTTACCGGCTTGGCGGAGTTGGCGGCGAGGCCGACGCGCCGGACCTTTTCAATGCGATTTTTCAAGATGGACCAGGAACTCTTTGTTGCCTGCGGGCCCCAGCAGGGGGGATTCCGTGACGCCGAGCCAGGCGAGCTGGAGCACCGTGGTGGCGTGGTGCTCCAGCTCCTGGAGCACCCGGGCATGGACCGCGGGATCCGAGATCACCCCCGCGCCACGGTCCGCCTCCGCCTTCCCGGCCTCAAACTGCGGTTTTATCAACGCCACGATACGCCCCTTGGGGTCAAGCAAGGAAATCGCCGACGGGAGGATCTGGCGGAGCGAGATGAACGAGCAATCGATCACCACGAGCGGCACCGGGGCGAACCCGGGCCCGAAACCCGCGTGCCCGAGATGCCGGGCGTTGGTCCGCTCCATGACCACCACCCGCGGGTCCTGCCGAAGCCGCCAGGCGAGCTGCCCCTGGCCCACGTCGACGGCGTAGACCCTGGCGGCCCCGGCTTGGAGGAGGCAGTCGGTGAACCCCCCGGTGGAGGCGCCGAGGTCGATGGCCGTGAGCCCCGTGACCTCCAGCTGGAAATGCTTCAGCGCGTGCTCAAGTTTGTGCCCTCCGCGGCTCACAAAGCGTTCCCGGGCGACGAGGGTCACCTCGTCGGTCTCGCGCACCGTGTCCCCCGGCTTCCGGGCCGGCTGGCCGTTCACCCGCACCTCATCCGCCAGGATCGACCGCTTGGCCTTCTCCCGGCTGTCGCAGAGCCCGAGGTCCACCAGTCGCTGGTCGAGACGTTTCAACCCTTGAATCAGGATTCCCTCACAAAGGCCACCTGGCTCCGTTTCACCCAGCCGGTCCGCTCGGCCGCGTCCTGCACCTCGAGCCACTCGGCCTGGGCTTGCCCGTTCCCCTTGCGGCCGACGACGGTCAGCTCAACCCCGTCCGGGGCGGCGAAGCTCACCGGGGACTCCTCCAGGGGAGTGAACCGGATGGCGGCCTCCTTGACGATCACCACCGCCAGGGTGCGCCGTTCGGCCTGGGCCGCAGTCCAGAAGGCAAGCCCCAGGAGCAGGGTGGCCGCCGCGACCCCCTTGGCCGGCGTCCGCAGCCGGTCCTTTCGGGCGGGGAGCCACTCCTGTGCCGCCAGGAGCAGAAACAGGGCGATGACCCCCGTCGCGGTCGCCGCGGCCCATTCGTTGGCATGGAGGCGGCTCACGGTCCGGACCCAGAAGCCCTCGCTCCCCTCCTCCCCCCCTCGGACGGCGCGACGCGCAAACTGGAGGTTCGCCCGGACCCGCTCATCGTGCGGGGCCAGCCTCTGGGCCTGGAGCCAGGCAATGATCGCGCGCCCGGGCTCCCCGTTCTTGAACCGGGCGTTTCCCAGGTTGAACAGGACGGAAGGGGTCGGCTGCCCCATCTTCACCAGCTGTTCGTAGGCGTCGGCGGCCGCGCCATATTTCGCCTGCTCGAAAAGCTTGTTGGCCTCATCAAAGGCGGCGACCGGGTCGGCCGCCCCCGGCATCGCGCCCGCCCCGGGGCGGGGGAGCAGGAGCAGGAAGAGCATCACCGCGAGCCATGCGGCCGCGGGCGCCGGGAGATGAAGTCGTTTTCCGGACATCTGGTCCCGTCGTATGTAGCCTGAGTGCCCCCCCGCAGGCAAGCCAGTTGGTTCCAACCCGCCGGCCGGGAGCGGAGGGTCTCCGGGGGCCTTCGACCACCTCCCCCCCTCTGCCGGCGGAGGCGCGGATCCGGGGCGACATCACGGCTTGTCCTCAGGGGGGGTGGCAGGGTATCTCGGAAGGGTGAAACTTTCCGTCAAGAGCGACTACGCCGCCCGCGCGGTCCTGTCACTGACGCGCCACCACGGCAAGGGCCGTGCGATGAAGGTCGAGGAGCTGGGGACCGAAAACCGGATCCCTCCAAAATACCTCGTCCAGATTCTCATCGATCTCAAGTCGCGGGGAATCGTGCGAAGCGTCCGCGGCAAGGAAGGGGGCTATCTGCTCGCCCGCTCCGCTGCCGAGATCACCCTCGGGGAGGTGATCCGGGCGGTGCACGGGGCGGTGTTCGACTCTCCTGCTCTCAGCGATCCGGGGTGCCCGGCCGAGCTTCGACTGGCCTGGCAGCGGCTCCAGTCGACCCTGGATGAGACGGCCAACAGCATCAGCTTTCAGCAGTTGGCCGACGAGGCGGGCTCCCGCCAGCGAATGTATTACATCTGATCCTCCCCCGGCCCTCGGGGCATGGCGGGGGGGAGGCGCGATGATTCGACCGTGTGTTGGACCCTCAGTCGACGAACACCAGTTCGTTTGAGAGGAGGAGGGCCTGGGCGTATTTCTCCCATCCCCCGAGCGGTTTCGCCTTGGGGGCCGTTGGGCCGCCGAAATCCTCCTTGGTCTGCCACGTCGTGCGTCCCGCGGCGTCGGCTCCGCCGTCGGCCTTGGTGTACTTGAGGGTCACGCGCCACTGGAAGGTATCGTAGCCCTCGTTGCCGCGGCAGTCGGTCACCAGGTCCAGGACATCCCCTGCCTTGAGGCGGATGCGGTCGATGGGGGTGTTGGTCCGGGAGTGGGCCGCCACCCATTCCCCGAGCCGACCCTCGCGGCTTGAAATCACCCGTGAGCGGATGCCATCCCCCCGCTCCGAGGGGTGTTCCAGCTCCCCTCTCAGGCTGATCACCCCGTCCCGCGGGGCGACCCACCGGCGGATCACGGCAAACCCCGTCCCCGCGCCGGGGTGTCCCCCCTCGGAGTTCAGGAGCGCCCATCCGGTCTTGGGATCGGGAAGCTCCTTGCCTCCCTGCCAGCTGTAGTTGTTGAAAAACGGGAGAGCCTGGAATCCCGTCACCTTGGATCCCGCCTCATCGACGCTTCCATAGCCGTACTGCCAGGGGGGGGGCTCGGTCGCTGGAGCCGAGGTGGGCTGGGTCAGGAACTCGTGCGCGAGCTTCAGGTCCTCGGAGTCGGGCTTCCTCTGGTAAAGGAGCCCGTAGAGCTTCCGGACCTTCTGCTCCTCGCTCTCCGCAGCCCGGATTTCGGGGCGGTCCATCAAGGCGCGTGCCCGCTCGAGAACGAACGGGCTGTTCATCAGGAAGAGGGCCTGTTGGGGAACCGTGGTGCTGAAGCGCTGGGGGCTGGTGGCATCCGGGCTCGCAAAGTCAAACGTTCGGAACAGCCCCGGGAGGTTCTGCCGCTCCACGAACCCGTACACCGTCCGGCGATGGCTGAACGGCTCGGTGGTGATGTCGTCCGCATGGCCTCCCGACGTGAGGTCGAGGGAGCCGGAGACCGAGAGCAGGGTGTCGCGGAGCGATTCGAAGTCGAGTCGGCGCCGGTTCTGCCGCCAATAGAGCTGGTTCCCCGGGTCGGCCTTGACCCCCGCCGGCAGTTCCTCGCTCGAT
>DMJJ01000067.1 GCA_003452185.1 Verrucomicrobiales bacterium
TCACGTCGGTGGCTACAGGGGAACGGAGGCCACGCAGAACTGGCCGACCTCCGCAAACCGGTCACTGGAGGGGGGGGCGGGTCAGCTCCCGTACAGCAAAACGGCGGCCGGAAACCGGCCGCCGTTTAGGTGAAACCTGACGAGGCTTACAGCCCCTTCGAGATCATGTACTTCATGAGGTCGACAACGCGGTTGCTATAGCCCCACTCGTTGTCGTACCAGCTCACCAGCTTGAAGAAGCGGGAGTTCAACTCGATGCCAGAGCCGCCGTCGAAGATCGAGGAGGACTTGCAGTGGATGAAATCGCTGCTGACCACCTCGTCCGTGGTGTAGTCGAGGATCCCCTTGAGATAGGTCTCGCTGGCCTTCTTCATCGCAGCGCAGATCTCAGCGTAGCTCGTCTGCTTGACGGTGCGGACCGTGAGGTCGACGACGGAAACCGTCGGGGTCGGAACCCGGAACGCCATGCCGGTCAGCTTGCCCTTGACCTCGGGGCAGACCAGGCCGACGGCCTTCGCCGCACCGGTGCTCGAGGGGATGAGGTTGATGGCCGCGGTGCGCCCACCCTTCCAGTCCTTCTTGCTCGGGCCGTCCACCGTCTTCTGGGTGGCGGTGTAGCTGTGGACAGTGGTCATCAGGCCTTCCTCGATTCCGAAGCCCTCCTTCAGGAGGACGTGGACCACGGGAGCGAGGCAGTTCGTGGTGCAGGAGGCGTTGGAGATGATGCTGTGCTTGGAGGCGTCGTACTTCTCGTGGTTGACGCCCATGACAACCGTGATGTCCTCGTTCTTTCCGGGGGCGGAAATGATGACCTTGCGGGCCCCGGCGGTGATGTGGCCGCGGGACTTCTCGGCATCGACGAAGAGACCGGTGCTCTCGATCACCAGATCGACGCCCAGCTGCTTCCACGGAAGCCCGGAGGGATCCTTGGCGCTCACAACCAGGATCTCCTGGCCGTTCACGATGATCACATCATCCTCGGCCTTGTCCGGGGAGGACTTCTTGGAGGAAACCTTCCCCTGGAACCGGCCCTGGATGGAGTCGTATTTCAGGAGATAGGCCAGGTTGTCGGCTGGGACGATATCGCCCACGGCCACAACTTGAACCTCTTTGCCGAGCAGCCCCTGCTCGACGATTGCGCGAAAAACCAGGCGGCCGATGCGGCCGAAACCATTGATGCCGACTTTGATTGCCATACTATTCTCGATTTCAGTTGTCTGACCTGCGGTCAGGAAGCGCGCATCCTAACGGTGAGCCTCGAGGCGTCAACGCTGAATTCCGGGGGGGAATCGGCCGATGGAACCCGAGGGGGTGCATCCAGCCCCGACGGAAGAGGTTGTGTCCCGGAAAGGGACACCCCGTCGACGGCCCCCCCGAGCCATACCGATGAGCGATCAAAAGAAGAGTTCCCGGAAGCACGGCGGTTCCACCGACCCTGAACTCCATCTGAACCAGCTGACGACCGAGGGGGAGGTTGCCAGCGGAGGGGAGGCGGGAACCGACAGCACCACCCACTTTATCAAGCGGGCCGCCGCCGAGACCGCGGGTGAAGCGGGGGCCTGCCTGAAGGTCCCCGAGGAGTTGGGGCCGATCGCCCCCCGGGTGCTGCTCTCGATCATCACGTACTGCTACTCCAAGGGGGTCTACAGCTGCTCGGAAATCGAGGAGGCGATCCTCCATGACCCCGAGCTCCGGGCGACCCTGGGAACAAATCTTCCGGATGACCGCAGCCTGAGAAAATTTCGACGGATGAACCGCGAGGCGGTACGAGCCACTCTCGAACGGGCTTTCCGGGAAGCGAAGCGGCGTCTGGGGCGGATTCCCCGAGACCGGCTGCAGAAGGCAAACGCGGAGCAGCCTCCCCCGGCGGCCGAGGGGCAGACCTCGTTCCTCGTGAAGGAAGCGGTGCAGGACCGGATTCAGAAGGCGATGTTCATCGACGGGATGACCCGCGACCTCGACTTCTGACCGCTCCGGACCAACCGCAGGAGCGTCGCCCGGCGCGCCCCCCCTCGGGCTAGAGCCGCTCCTCGGGAGCGAGGAAGTAGTTGCGGGACCTTCGATCCACCCGCCGGATCTCCCGTCGCGGGACAAGCCCCTGCTTTTCATCAATCTGGTAGATCGCGTACCCGCGGGGGAGCAGCGCCTGGACACGGGCTCCAACGTCATCGTTCAGGATCTCGACAATGAGGCTCGGCCGCACTTCCGGGAGAAGCTTCCCCATCCCCGTCAACACCTCGGCCTCATACCCCTCGACATCGATCTTGAGAAGGTCGGGGAGCGGGTGGGCCGAGTCGCGGAGAAACCCCTCCAGCGTGACACACGTCACCTTGTGCCGGGAGGGCCGGCCGACGGGGTTGAGCGACGCCGTGGCATGGTCCTCCCCGTTGACGTGAAGGTCCACCTCCCCTGCCCGGTCGCTAACCGCGGCATACACCGCACGCGCCTGGGAAAATCCGTTGAGGGCTATGTTGCGCTCGAAGAGGTCGAACATCGGCCGCAGCGGCTCAAACCCCGTCACCGTGGCGCGCCGGTTCACGGCGGCGGCGAGGAGCGCGAAAAGCCCGTACTGGGCCCCGACATCCAGGATTGAGGTCGCGCCGCGAGAGAGATAGAGCCAAAGCCGCGTGGTCTCCGGCTCGTACGAGTCGAGCCCCCGCCAGAACAGAGTGTTGAGGGTGGGGATCCCCGGGCTGTGCAAGCGCAGGAGGGTTCGGGTGTCCACCCGCAGAGAGAAGTCTCCCTGGTAAGGCAGCCGTCCCCAGATCTGACGCGGGGGCCGGAGGGCCCGCACCACCGGACACCAGGCGGGCTTGAACGGGACCGCACTGACGATCCCGGAGATGGCGCGTTCGATGGCGAGGTGCATCCTGCACGAATAGCAAGCCGGGGCGGTCAGCGCAACGGCTCTTCCCGCCGCACGCCACGCCCCAGAATCCCACAGCCGCCCAGAACGCCAAGCAGGAGCAATCCCGCAACCCCCGGTTCGGGGACGGTGTAAAGGAAGCTGAGCCCCAGCACACCCCCGTTCACGCCAATGTTCAGGCTGGCGGCGCCGTGACGCGACGGATCGGAACCGGGAAGGTCACTGTTGAAGTAGGCGATCTCAATTGGATAGAAGCCCGCACTCGCAAAGCTGGCCGACCCCAGGAAGTTGGCCCCGGGACTCGGATGCCCCCCGTCGTTGTCCAGCACGAGCTTTCCCCCGATCCAGAGCATCGACCCGTCGTCGGAGGACATGTTGATGTCAAGCCGCCCCGGCGCACCCACCCGGATGAATCCACGAAAATCGAACACCCCATCCGCCAGGGTCGCCCCAACCCCACCCGCGGATAGCCCGGTCGCATTCCCACCCAGCCAGGCTGCCAACGGCGTGTTGTCGGCCCCTTGATAGTCGAACTTGGTCGCGACGAAGGATGCCGTCGGTGCCCCCCCTCCGTGAATGATCCCCAACCCCACGTCCTTCAGCACATCCGCCTCCCGGGTTAACGAGCGGGGATCCCGCTGCCAAAACGAGGCGGAAAGACCGTCCCCCACCCCCTGGGGGCCACTCTCGAGGCCCGACCCCGAGTCGGCTGGAATATCAACTGCGGTGGATGAAAGTGGGCCCGCAAACAAAAGGAACGAGGCGGCAGGCAGAAGGCACGCCGCGGTACGACTCGGCAACATATCGGATCAGGGTTGGGAAGTGCGCTTGAGCCGTCGGAATCGACGCGCAACGACGGTTCGGCGAGTTCAAGCGGTACGTCAGTTAGGGTTGTGGTTGAGCAAACAACTCCCCTCCATGGAATACTCATCATCTCACCGATCCCCCCTCCCGAAGTCAACTCTCAATCACCCCCTCGCCCCACCACCAACACACTCCACACGGGCTCTCATTCCAGGGACAAAAAAAATGAAGATTCCCTTAATCAATCGCTCGACAAACAGCTTCTCCAATGTTAATAAACTCTTACCTGTTCCGGTCGTTTGTTGTCGTTATGGGAGCTAGCTGTACGGTGGCTGCTGTGAGTCTGGCAGATCCAGTGGTTTCTACACAGTTGAGGATCAATCATATGTAAGTGTTTGAAGCTCGTTCCAGGCGGATGGCCGTCAAGGATCGAGGAGGGCACAAGAAAGGGCTATCAACGACGATCGTAGTCGGGGGATGTTTTATCGATCTCAGAGTATTCAGAGAATGGAACCTATGTGTGCGAACAATGACGCAGGGATGGAGCTCGGTGCCGCCAGGGGGAAGTGGTGTGGGCGAGGGCTCTCGCGCACCCTGATTTTTCTGGCGATGGGACTGGCTGCCGCCTCTGTCGGGGGATCGCTCCTGGCGGCGGATGCGGCGCACGCGACCCTGGCCGCGCACGCGAAGGCGAACGGCGCGAGCTTTGAGTGGGGCCCCTTCCTCGCCCCGTTCCACGTGGTCCTCCTCCATTACCCCATCGGGTTTCTGACGATGGCATTCCTGGTGGAGCTCTACCGGCTCTGGCGTCCAAGCCCCGAGGTGGCGCGCATCTCGGCATGGGTCATGTTTCTGAGCCTCCTGAGCGGGGCCGCCGCTGCGACCCTCGGAATCATGCGCGCCTCCAACGGCGGCTATTCAGGCCGGAGCCTGGACCTCCACCGCTGGCTCGGGATCGCGGTTCCGGTGCTGACGCTCTTCACCTGGGTTTTGCTCGTTCGGTTCAACCGTGATGCCAGGAGCACGGCGATGAAACTCGGCTACCGGACCCTTCTGCTGCTCACCCTGGGAGTGATGGTGATCGGGGGACACTACGGGGGGAACCTGACTCACGGCTCGAAATTCCTGGTCGCAAACGCCCCAACCTTCATCCGGCATATCATGGACGAGGAGGCTTGGGTTGGCGGTCCGCAAGACGAGAAGTCGGAGGCCGACATCGGAGCGAGGCTCTACGCGGAGAAGATTCGCCCCATCCTGGAGACCAAGTGTGTTTCCTGCCACGGCCCCTACAAGCAGGAGGCCAAGTATCGGATCGACCGTCGCGACATGGCCTACCTCGGGGGGGAGAGCACCGTCAAGGCGATCAAGCCCCACGACCCCTTCAAGAGCAATATCGTCCGCCTGATCCTGCTTCCCCAGGACGACATGGAGGTCATGCCCCCCGCGGGCAAGGAAGGTCTCAAGCCGGAGGAGATCATCTCGATCGTGCGGTGGATTCAGCTGGGGGCTCCCTACCCCAGCCAGGAACCGCGGACCGGGAAACTCGCCGATTCGGCCGGCACAAAAGAGACGTCCCCATCAAGCGTGTCTGTCCGAAACTGATCGCGCCCCAACCCGGGCCTGGCCTGCCCTTGGCTTGGGATGCAGGTTGGGCTCCCTTGGCTCCCTTGCCCTGAAACCGCCCCGGGGGGGGGGGGAAGTCTCCCCCTCCGTGAGCGACGTCCTCCCCCTCCCTGCACGCCCAGGAAACCCTGAGCCCCGGAATTGCCTCCTTGCGTGGCCGTGGGATCTCTGGCACACGTTGTTGCATCAATATGCCCATGACTCGACTGCCCGAAGCCGTTGAAGGTGTTGATTCCATCCAATCGCGACGGCCTTCGGCTCTCACCCTGTCGATGCCCGCACGCGTGATCGGAAGCCTCGTTGTGGCGCTTGCCGGCCCGTCGTTGCTCCCGGCCGCGGAGCCCCCTGCCGCGGGCGAGGCCAAGTCGCTTTCCATCAACGACTGTTTCAAGCTGGCGCTGGAAAAGAATCTCGATATCCAGATTCAGCGCCACTCGACGCGGATCAACGACTACCAGCTGGCCGGGTCCTACTCCATCTACGACCCGAAGTTCTCCGTCTCGCCGACCAGGACCTATTTCGACCAGCCGCGGACCATCGACCCGAAGAAGCCGGGCGAGGACGTTGCGTATCACCAGACCACGGACAGCCTGATGGGGGGGATCGACGGGAAGCTCCCGACCGGGATGAGCTATCACCTCGGGAGCGTGGTCAGCTCCCTCTCTGCCAAGACCTTCTTCACCCCGGCTGAGAGCGCCTTCCTGACCTACCCCCCCTCGGGAATCCGAAGCCTGGCGAACTTCAACATGACGAGCGGGCTGACGCTCACACAGCCGTTGCTCAAGGATTTCTGGATCGACTCCGACCGGCTCAAAATCCAGGTCAACAAGCAGAACATCAAGAGTTCCGAGCTCGCCTTCACCGACCGGGTGATGCAGACGGTGCTGAACATCCAGATGGCGTACTACGATGCCTATTTCGCCATCGAGAACTACCGGATCCATGCGGCGGCCATCGACCAGGCCCGAAAGCTCCTGGCCGACGTGCAGACCCGGATCAAGGTTGGCACCCTGCCGGCCTGGCAGGAGGGGCTCTTTCAGTACAACCTTGAGAACCTGAACTCCGACCTCGTCGACGCCGCCCGCAATGTCGCGGAGAAGAAGTCGGCCCTCCGAAACCTCCTGACGGATGACCTTCGCGACTGGGGTTCCGCCGACCTCCGGCTCACCACCCAGCCCTCCGAAACCGCGGAGCACTTTGACAAGGTGGGCGCCTGGCGCAACGCCCTGACAAAGCGGCCGGACTTTCGTCAGCTCGAAATCCAGCTGGAAAAGCTCAACCTCCAGCTGAAGTTCGACCGGAACCAGCTCTATCCCCAGCTCGACATGGTCGGGAGCTACGCGGTCAACGGGATCGACCCCTCGCTGAGCAGCACCGTCAGCCAGGTGCAGCGCGCCAGTCATAGCGATTACACCTACGGCATGGTGATGTCGATTCCCTTCACCCGGCGGGCCGCCAAGAACAGCTACAACGTCGACAAGGAGGCCAAGCAGCAGACCCTCCTCCAGGTGAAGCAGCTCGAGATCAACATCATGACCCAGGTCGAGAACGACGGCCGGGCGATGGCCACCGCCCTGGAGCGCCTTCCCTCGCTGCGGAAGTCCGAGCAGCTGGCAGCCGAGGTTCTGAAGGCCGAGATCGAGAAGCTCCAGATGGGGAGCACTACGAGCTTCGTGGTCGTGGAAGCCCGCCGTCGGCTCACCTCGGCCCAGCGGGCGGTCCTGCAGGCGTTGGTGGACTACAACAAGTACCGGGAGCAGCTCAGCTACGACCAGGGGCAAAACCTGGAGAAGAACGCCATCACGCTGGAGATTCGGTAACAGCGCGGGCTCCACATTGAGCGCAGGCCGATCGCCCTGCAGACGGCTCACGCCCGCCGGCAGACGAGCACGCTCCGATCTGCGGCCGTCGTACGGAGCTCAGCCGGGCCGAATCCGGCTTCCCGCAGCAGCCCCTCCATCTCACCGACCGAATAGCATTTCCCCTCGGTGATGCACATCAGGAGGGCAGAATACTGCGCGTTGGGAAGCGGGCCGGTTTTCTCGCGATTGATGTGCACGTCGTGCACCAACAGCATCCCTCCGGAAGGAAGCGCTTCGGCAGACCGACGGAGCAACTCCCTGACCTCTGGAAAATCCCAGTCGTGGAGGACGTTCGAGATCAGGTGCACATCCGCCCCGCGGGGCCACGGATCCCGGAACATGTCCCCCGTGACCACCTCGATCCTCGACCCGTACCCCCGGGCGTCCACCTCACCCCGGCAAATGCGGTCCACGGGAGACTTCTCCAGCACCACGCCCGAGAGTGCCGGATTGGCCGCAAGCAGGGCGCAGCTGTAGATCCCGGATCCACCCGCGATATCCAGCAGCCGGCGACACCCCGCGAGGTCGACCGACCGCGCCAACGCCTGCCCCAGGTAAACGCCGCGGCAGTCCATGGCCGCGGTGAATTGCCGGGCGAACGCCTCCCCCTCCATCGCCTGAGCCCAGGCCTTTTCATCCTTGTAGCTCGCCCAGTTGGCCGGCTTGCCCGTCCGGAGCACCGTCACGAAGTCCCGCGTCACCGAGCGCTCCTTCATCGAGGCATAATAGGGCCCGAGAAACCAGGGGGAGCCCGAGACCAGGTGTTCCCGCGCCACGAGGCTGGTGGAAAAAACCCCGTCCCGCTCCTCCACCAACCCCATCCCTTTGAACAAGGTCAACATCACATCGACTGGCCTCGGATGCAGGGAAAGCCCCGTGCAAATTCCATCGAGGGTGGAGGGGCACCCGGTCAGCCAGGTAAAGAAGTCCAGCCACACCAGCGCAGCGGCGAGGAGGTCCGTCGAGTAGATGGCATCGCGGTGCCGGTAGAGTTGAAGCGGATCGCTTGAGGGGGGAGTCGTCAGATCGGCTGGGATCATGCGCTTCGCACCCTACAACCCGGGGACCGGCGAGTGAAGCCCAAGGTTCCCGGGAGGGTTCAGGGCCCCATTGACACCTGCACCGGCTTCGATTAACGGTGCTGCTGCATGTCGCGACTCCCAGTCCATGGGCGGGGTGCAGGAGACCGGCCCCAGAGCCTCGCCGGACTTCTCGGCGCCTTGGCCCTCCTGCTTGCCCCCCTTCCCCTCTGTCACGCGGAACTCTCTGGCGGGGCGGCCCGCGCCGAGATCACCCCCTCGACGAACGTCCTCAACTGGATCGGGCACAAACCGTACCCCGGGGTCCTCGACCCGGTGTTCGTCCGGGCCCTGGTGCTCGGGGATGACGCCACACGAGTCGCCCTCATCGCCTGGGACCTGACCGACACCCGGGAGCACTACGTGGCCCGGGTCCGCGACGCGGTCACGGCAGCCACCGGGATCCCCAGGACGCATATCCTCATCAATGCCTCCCACAATCACTCCGCTCCCTGGGTACCAGCCGAAGGGGATCCACTGGTGCAGCCGGAGCGGCAGGCCTTGGAGCCCGTGATGCGGGACCCGGCCTTCGCCGCGTGGGGCGAGACCCTCCTCACGCAGTCCGTCGACGTTGTCCGGCGGGCCGATGCCGCCCGCCAGCCAGTCACCCTCTCGATCGCCCGGGCCTGGGCGGGCGACCTCGTCTTCAACCGGCGACCGGTCCGTGAGGATGGGCGTGTGGAGACCACCTTCACCCCGCTTGACCCGTACTGGCTCCCCAGCGGGCAACGGTTCTCCCCCGTCGATCCCACCCTGACCCTCCTCTCCCTCCAGCGGGCGGGCCAGCCCGCCGTGGCCACGCTCTTCAGCCTCCCATGCCACCCGGTCTCCATCTACCCGCACGACTCCCGGATCTCGGCCGACTGGCCGGGCCCGGTCTCCAGCCAGCTCGCCGCCACCCTCGGAGGGGAAGCCCTCTTCGTGCAGGGGTGCGCGGGGGATGTCGTCCCGGTGCGCCGCGGGCTGCCGTCACGCGATCGCATGGCGGAGCTCATCGCCCAGCGCGCGCTCCTCGCCTGGACCAACCGCCACCCCGTCTCACCAGGCCCCCTTCACTCAACGGTCATCCCGGTGGACCTTCCCCTCGCCGAGGCCGCGCGGAACGAAACGGGCCGCGAGAGCCTCGCCTCCGAAATCCAGGTCATCACCTGCGGGCTCCTCGCCATCGTCGGGCTCCCGGGGGAACCCCTCACGGGGCTCTCGCTCGAGATTCAACGCCGGTCCCCCTACCCCCACACCCTCGTCCTCGGGTACTCGAACGGGGGCGGGGTCCAATACGTGGGGCCGACCGGGGAGAAACGCAAAGGGGGCTATGAGATGAGCGGCGCCGGGTTGGGTGAGGATCGGGCGGGCCAGATCCTGGTCGACGCCGCCACCCGGGCCCTGGACGAAGCCCGGGCCGAGGAACTGATCGCCACCACGCCCCGGGAGAAACTCCATCTCTACCTGCTGATCGGACAATCCAACATGGCAGGCCGGGGAGCCATCGCCCCCCCGGACGAGGTCCCGCACCCCCGGGTGCTGGCGCTCGACCCCCTTGGAAGGTGGCGGATGGCCCTCGACCCGCTCCACCACGACAAGCCAACGGCGGGAGTGGGGCTCGGCTCCTGGTTCGGACGCGCCGTGGCGGATGCCGACCCCGGGGTGGTCGTCGGGCTGATCCCGTCCGCCGTCGGAGGAACCCCGCTCTCCCGCTGGCAAAAGGAGGGGGACCTCTACCCCAAGGCTCTCGAACAAGCCCGTCTCGCGCAGTCGCAGGGGGTCCTCAAGGGAATACTCTGGCACCAGGGGGAAAATGACAGCGACACCGAGGCGAACGCCTCCTCCTACGCCGCCCGCCTCTCCGCCATGATCGCCGACCTCCGCAACGACCTCCACCTCCCCGACCTGCCGTTTGTCGCGGGCACCCTCGGCGACTTTCTCATCCGCGAGCCGCGGCTCGACACCCCGTTCGCCGCCAGGGTCAACGACCAGATCCGAACCCTCACCAACCAGGTTCCCCACTTCGCCCTTGTCGAAGCCACCCGACTCACTCCCATGAGCGACAAGATCCACTTCGACACCCCCTCCCTTCGGGAACTCGGCACCCGATACGCCGCCGCCCTCCAACGACTTACCTCCCCCAGATAAACAGGCCCCCCCGCCACAACCGGAAGCCGAGCAGAGAATCCCAATCCGCATTCAGAATTATTTATTAAGAAACCCGTTGACCTCCGTTTGCTCTCTGATAAACAAGCCCGCGCTAGAAACCAAACGACCTATGATCGAAGCAAACTCGCCCCTTCATTTTTCCCGCCTCACCCCTGCCATGGCAGTCGGTGGACTGCTGATTTCCGGCATGGCTGCGCGGGCCGCGGATGCGGCTCCGGCAGCGGCGGCCACCAAGCCCCCGGAGCCGACCTGGGAGACCAGTGCGACGGCTGGAGCCACCGTGACGCGTGGCAACAGCAAGACCCTGCTCTTCACGGCCGGGCTCCTGAGCCAGAAGAAGTGGGACCAGAACGAGGCCCGTCTCGGCCTTGATGGCGCCTACGGCAAGAACGACACCGTGAAGAACACGGAGTTCGCCCGCCTCTTCGGCCAATACAACCGCCTCTTCACGGAGCGTTGGTACGGGTACATCCGCGCTGAAATCAGCCACGACGCGATCGCGGATGTCGAATACCGTGTGACCGTCAGCCCTGGTGCCGGTTATTACCTCCTGAAGGATGAGAAGCAGTCGCTGAGCGTTGAAGTCGGTCCCGGCTTCATCACCGAGAAGCTCGGCAACCACGAGAAGAACAACTACATGACGCTTCGCGTGGCCGAGCGTTATGAGCTCAAGCTCAATGACAAGACCCGCGTCTGGCAGTCGGCGGAATGGCTCCCCCAGGTCGATCGCTTCAAGAACTACCTCTTGAACACGGAGATCGGCCTCGAGACCCAGCTGACCAAGAAGCTCAGCTTCCGGACCTACCTGCAGGACATCTACGACAACGAGCCCGTACCGGGCCGGAAGAAGAACGACCTGAAGCTGGTCTCAGGGATCGCGTACAAGTTCTGATGGAAGCGTAACACGCCTCCATTTCCTCCTGCACTCGAAGGTGCAGCCGGCGGGCCCGGGGTTTTCTCGGGCCCGCCTTTTTTCTTTTCAGTCACCCCTCGCAGCCCCCCCTCCCGTCCCCGGCGGCACCCGGGTGGGCGGCAACGAGGGGGGCGGGTGGAACCTCAAGGTGTGAGACCTGGAGGGTGGGAGTCAGATCTCCACGCCCAGGGTTGCGGGACTCGATGGGGGAATGAGCCTCACCGGGTCGGTGCCGGTCGGCCATCGCTCCAGGGCGGACCAGAGCGTCGACATGTCCTGGGGGCGGCACCCGGTCTGGTACATCTCGTAGAGCGAGGCGATCAGCCCCCGGCACTCCTCTGGAGAGAGGCTTCCCTGGGCTTCGCGCCCGACGCGACGGACGATCAGCGTGAACGGGACGGGCCGCGGCCCACCCGTGGCATCGATCAGGGCCGGAGGTCTAAAGTCGGGCTGGTGGTAGTCGAGCCGATTCGGGTCCACCTTCAGGAAGCCGGCCTTCTCGTAGGCCAGGAGCCGGATGGTCCGCATGTCCTCCACCGAGGTCGGATGCTCCATCTCGGCGACCAGGGTGATCGGGGAGTCAGGCGAGACCCCTGCGGCCTTCAGGGCCGCCCTGCCGGTCTGCAGCGGCACCGCCCGAAGCCAGGCCGAGACCCCGGTGCGACGCCACTCCGGTTCCACCACCACGTGGGACATGTGCACCGTGGCGGCATGCCCCCCGCCCTGGGACAACGGTCGAACAATGGCAACGTGGTCCCGCACCGCAATCAACTCACGCCCGCGGGTCACCACCGCCATCTCGTAGCGGAGCGCCGCC
>DMJJ01000168.1:0-29312 GCA_003452185.1 Verrucomicrobiales bacterium
CAGGCCGCGGGTGATCCGATTCCGAACGGCGGGGGCCTGGAGCGTGAGCCCGCGCTGCTGCTCCTCAGGGGTGAGTTCCCCCGGGACGATGTCCATGAGCAGGACAGGGATCCCGACGTTGGCCAGGTGGGCCGCGATCTGGGCTCCCATGGTTCCGGCCCCGATGACGGCGGCTTTTTGGATGGTGGGCATGTGGGTGGTGTGGAGGAGGGGGGATCGTCCGCCGGCGTTCAGCTCTTCATGGACCCTGGGGCCTTGTCGTTCCGGAGCTCGCGGCGGAGGTATTTTCCGACCCCCGACTTCGGGAGCGAGTCCCTGAACTCAACCTGCCGCGGAACCTTGTAGGACGCAAGTCGCTCCCGGCAGAATGCCACGATCCCGGCCGCATCGAGAGTGGCCCCGGGGCGGAGGACGACGAACGCCTTCACGGACTCCCCCCGGTATTCATCCGGGACTCCGACCACGACCGCTTCCTGAATCGAGGGATGCTCAAAAAGGACCTCCTCGACCTCGCGCGGGTAAATATTGAATCCCCCGGCAATGATCAGGTCCTTCTTCCGGTCGACGATGTAGTAGTAGCCGTCGGCATCGCGTCGGGCGATGTCCCCCGTGTACAGCCACCCCCCGCGCAGAACCCGGGCGGTCTCCTCGGGCTTCCGCCAGTATCCCTTCATCACCTGGGGACCCCGGATCGCCAGCTCCCCCGGGTCGCCATCCGGAAGCTCCCGTGTGCCGGTGGCGACGTCCATCACGCGGGCCTGGGTGCCCGGCACCAGGCGGCCGATGCTCCCGGCGCGGGAGGCACCGATCGGGTTGATGTGTGTCACCGGCGAGGCTTCCGTCAGCCCGTAGCCCTCGACGAGGCGGGCTCCGGTCACGCTCTGGAACTTTTCCTGCACCTGCTCCGGCAGCGGGGCCCCTCCGCTCATGCAGGTGCGAAGGGATTCGAACCCATATCGACGGATGTTCGGGGCATTGCTGAACGCGACGTACATGGTGGGCACCCCGTGGTACATCGTCGGCCGGTGCCGCTTCACCGCCTTCAAGACCTCGGCGAGATCGAACCGGGGCAGGATGACCATGCTTCCTCGGCACCGGAAGGTGGTCAGCATAACGCAGGTGGTGGCGTAGATGTGGAAGAGGGGGAGGGCCGCGATGAGCTTCTCCCGGGTGAGATCCACCCGGTGGAGAAGCGCCTCGACCGCCTGAAAAGTGTTCACCGTCAGGTTCCGATGCGTGAGCATCGCCCCCTTGGAGGTCCCCGTGGTGCCGCCGGTGTACTGGAGGCAGGCGACGTCGGAGGGTCGCTGCGTGACCGGTTTCGGGCGGCGGGCGATCTCGAGCAACTCCCCCCAGGCGAGAGAGGTCCCGGCCGGCAGGCGTCCACACCGGGTGGCGGCGAGCCGTCGTCGGAGCTTCCGGTGCCCGGCCGCGGAGTAATCCGCCCCCCGCACCCAGACCACACGCTCCACCGTGGGACAGGCGGCACGGGAGGCCTCCACCACCCCTTCGAGCTCCCGGTCCGCGATCACGATCCGGGCCTGGCAATCCGTCCATTGGTGGGTCGCCTCCCGGGAGGTGTAAATCGGGCTCGTGGGGCTTACGATCCCCCCGGCGTTCAGCACCCCAAAATAGGCGATCACGAACTGGGGAGAGTTCTGCATCATGAGCGCGACCCGGTCGCCAGGCTTCACCCCCAACCGTTGAAGCCCCGCGGCCACCCGGGAGACCTCGTCGCTCAACGTTGCATACGAGAGGGTGTTGTCCAGAAACCAGAGAGCGGTCCTCCCCCCTCCTCCACGAACCGCCCGACGGAGAAGCTCAGGCAGGGTGAGCGCCGGCAGATTCATGCACGACATCCCGTCCAGGGGTGAGAGGGGCTTTGCACACCCCTATGTAGTCTCGCCAATCCACTAGGAGGCAAGGCTTTTCATCCGGTTGCTCAAGTTCGTCGCATCACCCGGGATCCCCCCTCCCAACCCCTCCGAACGCCTTTTGGAGCGGGAAATAAGTTCAAGTTAATGATCATCAACCGGCTTGCCTTACCCCCACACGATGTGTTCCACTCACAATGTCTTGCAAACCAGTTGGCATAGGTGCTCGAGCGTCCCTTGGGGGCGCTTTTTTTCTGCCGCCCTCTGGTGGGTGTGAGGCATCAAGAAGGACCCGAAAACAACCTATGATTCGTGCTTCCCGCAGATCACTCGAGAGAGGGTCTCCAGGGGTGGTGAGCCTCTTCGTGCTGGTGCTTGCGATCGTCCCGACGATGGTACCGATGCTGGGGGCTGCGCCCTCGCCGCTGGGGCGGAACACCCTCGACCAGATCCAGCAGCTCCACGACGAGAAGATCTCCCGAACCCCGGCCCAGCTCAGGCTCGACTCCCAGCTGCTGCTTCAGCTGCGGAGCGCGCGGGGTGAGCTCGCGGCCCGTGGGCTCGGGCATCTGCGGGGTGCGGAGCTTCGTCGCCACGCCGACGGGCGCCTCCTCGTGGACTTCGTGGCGGATGTGACTCCGGCGGTGGTGCAGTCGATCACGCAGGCCGGGGGGACGGTCCTGAGCCAGTTCCCACGGCACCAGGCGATCCGGGCCTGGGTGCCGCTCTCGGAACTCGAGCGGTTGGCTTCGATCCCCGGGGTTCATCGGATCCGGCCCGCGGCTGAGGCGACCACGAATGTCGGGGCCGTGACGACCGAGGGAGACATCACCCATCTCGCGGCCGCGGCCCGTGCTACCTACGGGATTGCCGGGGCCGGAGTGAAGATCGGAGTCCTGTCCGACAGCGTCGATTTCCTGGCTGACGCCCAGGCGGCGGGGGAATTGGGACCCGTGACCATCCTGCCAGGCCAGTCCGGGGCGGGACGCACCGGGGAGGGAACCGCCATGCTGGAGATCATTCATGACATCGCCCCGGACGCGCAGCTCTTTTTCGGGACGGCGTTCCTTGGGGAGGCGGGCTTTGCCCAGAACATCCGGGATTTGTATGCAGCCGGGTGCCGCATCCTGGTGGATGATGTGAACTATTTCGACGAGTCCCCCTTCCAGGATGGGGTCATCGCCCAAGCGGTCGCGGAGGTGTGTGCCGGGGGCGCCCTCTATTTTTCGGCCGCGGGCAACTCCGGGAATCTGCAGAACGGGACCTCCGGGGTGTGGGAAGGGGATTTCCTGGATGGTGGAGCGGCCACTCTGGGTCGCGGGGGGCGGCTCCACGACTTCGGAGGGACGACGGTGAACCCCTTCGCCCCGGGCGGCGGCTTCCGGCGGGTGGACCTTTTCTGGTCCGACCCCCTGGGCCACTCAACGAACGACTACGATGTCTACGTGCTCGACGCCCAAGGGAACGTGGCCGCCCTCTCCACAAACGTGCAGAATGGGAATGATGACCCGATCGAATCGATCCCCTCACTTGGGGTGGGCGACCGGATCGTGGTGGTGAAGTACGCCGGCGCCGGGCGGTTTCTGCATCTCTCCACGGGCCGAGGCGTCCTGACGGTGCGGACCGGGGGTGCGGTCACGGGACACAACGCGAGCGCGGCCCCGAACGCCTTCTCCGTGGGCGCGACCTGGGTCAAATCCCCTCCGCAGCCCTTCGTTGGCGGCCCGGCGAATCCAGTTGAGACCTTCAGCTCCGACGGGCCGCGGAGGATTTTCTACCATGCGGACGGCTCCCCGATCACTCCGGGGGACCTTTCCTCCAAGGGAGGGCTGCTCCTGCCGAAGCCTGATCTGATCGCGGCGGACGGGGTATCGACCTCCCTCGCCCCGTTCTCCCCCTTCTTTGGAACCTCGGCCGCAGCCCCCCATGCCGCGGCCATCGCTGCGCTCCTTTGGTCTTACAACCCGGCGCTGACGCCGGACGCTCTCCGGCTCGCCCTGGCCTCCTCGGCACTCGATGCCGAGAGCCCCGGCTTTGACCCCCTGGCCGGCTCCGGAATCGTGATGGTACCGGCCGCGGTGGAGGCAAGCCCCGCTCCCTCCCCACGGCTCGTTTACACGGCGGCAACGGTGCTCGGAGGCAATGGAAACGGCTCTCTCGATCCGAATGAATGTGCCCAGCTTCAGCTCCTCCTCCACAACGAGATTGGACAGGATGGGGCCCCTGCGACGGGTGTCTCCGCGACCCTTCGGAGCCTGAGCCCTTTCGCGGCAGCCGATCCCCTGCCGGTGGCGTTCGCGGACATCCCTGCGGCCGGTTTCTCATCGAATGCCATCCCGTTCATCGTTTCCACTCTGCCCGGGATGCTCTGTGGCACGATGCTCCCGTTCGAGCTCACCATCACGAGCTCCAACGGGGGAGTCGCCGTCCAGCAGTTCGAGCTTCCCACCACCCCTCCGGGGGTCGGGGTGCCGGTTGTGTTCACGCCCACCGGGCTGCCCACGGCGATCCCGGACCTGGCAACCATCGAATCGTCAGTCCAGGTGGCGGGTGTCACCCTTCCCACCGCTCGGGTGACGCTCTCGGCCTACATCACCCACACGTACGTCTCGGATCTGGTCCTCTCCCTCATTGCGCCGGACGGGACGCTGGTCGAGCTCGCCTCGCGAAGCGGTAACGGGGGCCAGAACTACGGTCTGAGCTGCGCGGCGCCGACGATCTTCGACGATTCGGCCCCCACCGCCCTGATCTTTGGGACCGCCCCGTTTGCCGGCTCCTTTCAGCCCCTTACCCCGCTGGCCGTGTTCAACGGGCTGCCCGCCACCTCGATCAACGGCACGTGGCGGCTCCGGGTCAGCGACGTCGCGGAAGGAGACTCCGGAACCCTTCAGTGCTGGTCGCTGAACATCGCCCCGATCCAGTGTCTCGACGGAGGGGGAGTCTGCTTCTCCCCGCCCGAAATCTCCCTCGCCCCCGCCCCGCTCACATTAACCAACGGTCAGGCCGCCCTGTTCACGGTGTCGGCCACCGGGACCGGCCCCCTCGCCTACCAGTGGTATTTCCAGGGGACAAACGCCATCCCGGGTGCGACTGGCGCGCAACTCCAGATCCCGTCGGTCGCGGATTCCAACACGGGCTTGTACAGCGTCGTGGTCTCCAACCGCTACGGCCTGGCAACCTCGCCCCAGGCGGCGCTGCTCGTCATCACACCGGCCCGGTTTGTCTCCCAGCCTGCCTCCCTTCTGGTCACCAACGGATCCCCGGCCACCCTCGCCTCGGCGGTCGAAGGGACCGCGCCGCTTACCGCGCAATGGTACCGGTCGGGCGGAGTTGCGGTCCCGGGGGCGGTCTCCCCCACCCTCACGATCGGGGCGGCCAGCCCGGCCGATTCCGGGGGCTATTACCTCGTGGTCAGCAACACCTACGGCACCGCCACGAGCTCGGTCGCCACCTTGACCGTCGTCACCCCTCCGTCCATCACCGCCCAACCGACAGGCCTCACGATCACCCGCGGGCAGACGGCAGCCCTGACGGTCGGGGTCGCGGGGACCGGGCCACTCTCGTTCCAATGGTTCCACAATGAGACCCTGCCGGTCGCAGGGGCCACGGCGCAGACCTTGACGTTTCCCTCGGTGGCTGTCGCCGATGCCGGGTCCTACCATGTCCAGGTCAGCAGCCCATACGGCTCGGTCAGGAGCGCCGAGGCGGTCCTGACGGTGGTGATCCCGGACCTTCCCCCGGTGGTCACGCTCGATACGCCGACCTCGGGGGCGACGTACGCCGCCGCCGGGCTCCCGATCCCCCTGACCGCCACGGCCACGGACCCGGACGGGACCGTGAGCCGGGTCGATTTCTATGCCGACGGCCTCAGGCTCCATTCCGCATCCACCCCCCCTTACCGATTTGATTGGATCGATCCGCTCCCTGGCACCCACTCCCTGACGGCCGTGGCGGTCGATGATCTCGGAGGCGCCTCCACCTCCACGGTGGCGCGGGTGACGGTGCAGCTCGGAACCCCGGCGGTCTCGAGTCTCATTGCCACAGGGTCGGTCTGGAAATACCTGGACACCGGCACCGACCAGGGAACCGCGTGGGTAGCCCCCGGCTTCGACGACTCGACCTGGGCTTCGGGTCCGGCCGAGCTCGGCTACGGCGACAGCGTCGATGGTCGACCGGAGGCAACGGTGCTGAGCTACGGGCCGGCCGCGAATAACAAATACATCACCTACTACTTCCGGCGCCCCTTCGTCCTGACCGATCCCGGGTCGATCACCAATCTCCTGCTCCGGATCGTCAGGGATGACGGGGCCGTCGTGTACCTGAATGGGACCGAGGTGTACCGAAGCAACCTCCCCACCGGAGCCATCACCTACAAGACCCTCGCCACCGTGAACGTCAACGGCAACGCCGAGGCCACCTACAACACGGGGAACGTGCCGGTCAACCTGCTCGCCGCGGGGACAAACTGGGTCGCCGTGGAAATCCACCAGGTCAACGCAACGAGCGCCGACATCAGCTTCGATTTTGAGCTGAGGGCCACCCGGGAAACCCGTCCCCGGTTCCTTCTCCAGCCGACCCCGTTGGCGGCGATCGCCCACCGTCCCGCCTCCCTCGTCGCCCTGGCTGAGGGGGCCCAGCCACTCTCCTATCAATGGCTCTTCAACCGGACCAACCGCCTGGCCGGGGAGACCAACACACTCCTCCAGTTCCCGAATCCGGTCTTTTCCCAGGCTGGGTCGTACGCGGTGGTCGCCAGCAACTCCTTCGGGGTGCTCACCAGCACGGTCGTCTCGGTGACCGTCGACCCCGATCCCCTGAACCTCCCCCCGGTGGTGAGCCTTGGTGCCCCGTTGGACGGGGGTGTTTTCACGTTCGACCAACTCCCCCTGGCTCTCTCCGCCGCCGCATCGGATCCCGAGGGATCGGTTACCAACGTCGCCTTCTATACGGACGGCACCCTTCTCTCGTCCACCGCAGCCAACCCGTTCCAAGCCCAGTGGATTGATCCGATGGCAGGGGTCCATTCGCTGTATGCCGTGGCCACCGACGACGAGGGGCTCTCATCAACCTCGTCGCCGATTTCGATCACCGTGACGGCGAACGCATCGGGCATCATCCCGATTCTCCCGATGGGGACAGTCTGGCGGTACAACGACAAGGGGCTCGACCTCGGAACTTCCTGGCGCGCCTCCGCGTATGACGATTCCGCCTGGACCGCGGGCCCCGCGGAGCTGGGGTATGGCGACGCCGTGGATGGGCGCCCCGAGGCGACCGTCATCAGCTACGGGCCGAACTCCTCCAGCAAGTATCCAACCGCCTACTTCCGCCGATCGTTCCTCCTGACCGATCCCGCCTCCTTCACCGGTCTGCACATCAACCTGCTGAGGGATGACGGTGCGGTGGTGTATCTGAACGGGAGCGAGCTCTTCCGCGACAACATGCCGGCCGGCACGGTTTCCTACTCAACCCTTGCCAGCACCGCGATCAACGGCACCGCGGAGACCAATCTCGTGCAGAAGGATTTCGGCGGGGCGGGGCTCGTCGCGGGGCTGAACACCGTCGCCGTGGAGATCCACCAGAACGCAGTCAACAGCCCCGACCTGAGCTTCGCGCTGGAGTTGACCGGGATCCGGAAGCTCCTTCCCGAGATCACCCAGCAACCCGTGTCGCAAAGCGTTCCCTCCGGAACCAATGTGACCTTGTCCGTCCGGGCGGCGGGCCCGGGGCTGCTCACGTACCAGTGGTACTTCAACGTCGCGAGTGCGGTTGCCGGGGGATCGGCCCAGGACCTCCTGCTGACGGGAGTCAGCACCAACCAGAGCGGGGCCTACGCCTGCGTGGTGGCGAATGCCTACGGCTCCGTGACCAGCTCCCCGGCGGCCCTGGTGGTTCAACCCCCGCCCGCCAATCTCCCTCCGGTCGTCGCCCTCACCAGCCCGGCGGACGGTGCGCTCTTCGGCCAGGGGGCGACGATCCCGATCCTGGCGACGGCCTCCGATTCCGGGGGTGGCTCCGTGGCCCGTGTCGACCTGCTGGCCGACGGCGTTCCGCTCGCCTCGGTGACCGTCCCCCCGTACTCAGTGAATTGGACCAATGCCTCCCTGGGCATTCATCTGCTCACAGCCCGGGCCACCGACAGCACCGGGCTCTCCTCCACCTCCGCCCCCGTGACGGTGACCGTGGCGGTGCCGACCACCGTCACCACGACCCTGATTCCGGCCGGGGCCGTCTGGCGGTATCTCGACACCGGCGTGGACCAGGGAACGGCCTGGCGCGCGGCCTCCTTCAACGATGCCTCCTGGAAGAGCGGCCCGGCGCTCCTCGGCTACGGCAACGCGGCCAAGGGGCGTCCCGAGGCGACGCTGCTGGGCTGGGGTACCGATCCCAACAACCGCTATCCCACCTACTACTTCAGGAAGGCGTTCGTGGTCAGCAACCACACGGCGGTGACGCAGCTGGAGCTGAGGCTTCTGAGGGATGACGGGGCGATTGTTTACCTCAATGGAACCCGGGTGCTGCGCAGCAACATGCCGGCCAGCGGAAGCAGCTATTCCACCTATGCCGCCACCGCCGTCACCGGAGTGGACGAGACCACCTACTTCACCAACCTCCTCTCCACGGCATCCCTTGTGGAGGGAACCAACGTCCTGGCCATCGACGTGCACCAGGCAAGTGCGACGAGCGACGATCTCGCGTTCGACGCGATCCTGATCGGCCAGAAGAGCCCCCCGCCGGTCATCACCTCGCAGCCGCAGTCGCTGACCGTGACCAACGGGGCCAACGCCACCTTCTCGGTGACCGCCACCGGGAGCGGCACCCTGAGTTACCAGTGGTACCTGAACGGCACGAACGCGGTGAACAATGGAACCCAATCGAGCCTGCTCCTCGAGGCCGTGACCACGAACCAGGCCGGGGCTTACTCCGTCGTGGTCCGCAACAGCGCCGGAGCCACCAGCAGCGACCCGGCCCAGCTGACGGTTGTGATCCCGGCTCCGAACCGCCCCCCCGTGGTCTCGTGGGTGGCGCCTGCCAACGGGAGCACCAACGTCCTGGGAAGCATCATCCCCTTGCAGCTGGCGGCCAGCGACCCGGACGGGTCCGTTGCCACAATCGACCTTTATGACGGCGGCACGCGGCTCACCCAGCTGCTGGCGCCTACCCTCGCCTTCGACTGGATCAATGCGGGGCTCGGGGTGCACACCCTCCGGGCCGTGGCCACGGATAACCGGGGTGGGACCGCGTCCGCCACCAACACCGTGACGGTGATTCCGCCACCCCCGCCCCCCACGCTCGCCGTGTCGCTCATCGCCACGGGTTCGGTATGGCGCTACCTCGACACCGGGACCGACCAGGGGAAGGCCTGGCGGCTCCCGAGCTTTAGCGACGCATCGTGGCCCCAGGGGCCTGCCGAGCTGGGGTACGGCGACGGAGTGGAGGGGAGGCCCGAGGCGACGGTGCTGAACTACGGCCCGAACGCCAACAGCAAGTACATCACCTACTACTTCCGCCAGACCTTCGTGATGGATGCCCCCAGCAGCTACACCAACCTCAGCGGAAGCCTCCTGCGGGATGACGGTGCGGTGGTCTACCTCAACGGCACGGAGGTCTTCCGGAGCAACATGCCCGGGGGCACCATCACCTACGCAACCCTGGCGAGCAGCGATGTCACCAAGACCCTGGAAACCACGTTCTATCCCTTCTCTGTGAGCCCGTCGCTCCTTGTGGCGGGCACGAACCTCCTGGCTGTGGAGGTGCACCAGTTTGCGGCCAACAGCCCCGACCTCAGCTTCGACCTTTCCCTGGAGGGAACGCGATTCGGGGCTCCGGTGATCGTGTCGCAGCCTCAAAACCAGGACCTCGCGGCCGGAGCCACGGCCCAGTTCAGCGTCGTGGCGGTCGGGGCAACGCCGCTCCGCTACCAGTGGTTCCTCAACGGATTGACCCCGCTGGGCGGGGCCACCAATGCCACCCTTTCCATCCCCAATGTACAGGCGGCGAACGGCGGGAGCTATTCGGTGCAGGTGAGCAACGCGGTCGGGTCCGTCCGGAGCGCGGAGGCGGTCCTGACGCTCAAGGCCCCGCCGCTCATCACCACCCAGCCCGCGAGCCAGACGGTGTCGGTCGGCACGGATGTTAACTTTTCCGTCGTGGCGTCGGGTGCGGCCCCACTGAGCTACCAGTGGTTCTTCAACACCACGGCGGCGCTCTCGGGTCAGACCGGCCCAACACTGCATCTGCCGGCGGTTCAGAATTCGAACGCGGGGGGCTACTCCGTGCGTGTCACGAACCCGGGGGGCAGCGTGACGAGCGCCGTTGCGACCCTCTCGGTGGTGGCGGCATCGGTACCGCAGATCCTTGTGCAGCCCCTGCCCGTTTCCACCAACGCGGGGGTTCCTGTGCAGCTCTCGGTGACGGCGGTTGGAGCCCCGGTGCTGACGTACCAGTGGCTCCTCAACGCGACCACCCGGATCGCGGGTGCGACGAACTCCACGCTCCTCTTCCCGTCCGCGACCGGCGCGGACAATGGGCTCTACTCGGTCCAGATCACCAACAAGCTGGGAACCGTGACGAGCCTCCAGGTGGAGGTCCGGATCCTTGAGAACCGGGGAATCACCCGGGTGCAATACCTCGGCCCCGATGTGGCGCTCACCTTCCCAAGCGCCAACCGGCTCCTTTACAGCGTTGAGTACAAGGACACCGTCTCGGCGCCCCTCTGGACCCCGGTGCCGGGTGCCACCCTGCTCAAGGGCACGGGGGGCGACGTCACGATCATCGACCCCAATGCAAACCCGGGGTTCCGGTTCTACCGGCTGCGAGTCGAGTAGGACCCCCTTGAGAGACCCGGGCCCTGTAATTGATCCATCCCGGCCCCCTTCGGTGCAGGCCCGAGCAGAATCGGGCGATTGAATTGAGCTTGCCCGGGCCGGGAGGAAGCGACTACCTTTTCCGGCCCTTGGGAGGGTTGGTAGCTCAGTCGGTAGAGCAGCGGCCTTTTAAGCCGTTGGTCCCGGGTTCGAGTCCCGGCCAACCCACCACCTCACCAGTCCCAACGCCCCAGCCTCTTTCGGCTTCGTGACGGACTTTGCTCCCCCCAAGTCCGATCCGACACAACCGTTGCGTTGTTCCGTTGCGTGGTTGCGTTCCAGCTCCTCCGTTTCACATCCGCCTCCGTGGAGCGTTCCCAAGTCGGCCATCAACACCAACTCGGAACTCCTCTCACAAGGCCCCCCGGCACTTCTCTGGAGGAGCTCCAAGAGGACCCGCCATCTCGGAAGGGAGGTTTCCCGGGATCGGTAACGGGGTGGGGGCACGTTAGCTCAGAGAGACGGATGCGAGTCAGGTTCAGCGGAGCGCAAGCCCGACCCGACCTTTCCCCCCATCCGATGCGACCGCCCGGGAGGAGCCTCCCGGGCGGCAAATCGGGACGGCGGCTGGAGTTATTCCTTCTCGACGCCGCTGTTCCAGTAGGCTCGGGCCTCCTCGGGCGTGGGGACCTTGAGCGGGCGAACGATTCGGAACCCAAGGAACTGGGCATCGGTGAGATACCAGATGCTCTTCGGGAGCTGGGGATCCTGCATCTTCCAGCTCTTGTCCGACCCGCGGCGGGCGGCGCTCCGAAGGCGCTTGGCGTCATCATCCCAGGAGCCCCCCTTGGCAACGTGGGGATAGGGGGTCTTGGACTTCACGAAAGGGTCATCGCTCCCGAGGCCCGCGAGGACTCCGAGGTTCGGCGCATACTGGTCGATGCACCACTCGGCCACGTTCCCATGCATGTCGTACAGGCCCCAGGCGTTGGGCTTCTTCTTGCCGACTTTCTGGTACTTGAAATCGCTGTTCTTCTCATACCAGGCATACTCGCCGATCTTGGAGGCATCGGCCCCGAAGGAGTAGGGAGTCGTGGAGCCGGCACGGCAGGCGTATTCCCACTCGGCCTCGGTCGGGAGGCGGTAGAAATGCCCCGTTTTGGCGCTCAGCCACTCGCAGTACTTGTTGGCTGCGTGGTGCGTCATGCTGATGGCCGGGAACCCATCCTTGCCCATGCCGAAGCTCATCTCGACATACGGCTTGGTGGGACGGGTGACGACATCGGAAACCTTGTCCACCGCGGGATCCGTGGCGATCTCGCTCTTGAATTTCCGCTCCTCGTCCGGGTACATGAAAAGCTCGAACTCATTCCAGGTGACTTCGCACTGGCCCATCCAGAAGGCCGGGATCTTGACCTTGAACTGCGGCCCCTCGTCGGCGCTGCGGCCGGCCTCGGAGTCGGGGCTCCCCATGGTGTAATCGCCCGCGGGAATCGGGACCATGGCATACTGCACCCGCGTGCCCGGGATGACATTCGTGTAGGTGGTCATCTGCCCGGCGCCGGAAACCTGCCCCTTGGTGAGGATCGCCTTGTGAATCTGCTTCACGAGCTCCCCTTCATCCGCCCCGGCGGCCCCCTCGGCCTTCTTCGGCTCGAGCTTGACGCCATCGGGCCAGGGAGCCCCTTGCTCGATCCAGCCGGCAAGCAGCTCGATCTTATCCTTGGACATCGGCCCTCCCTTTTTCGCGGGGGGCATCACGTCGTCGTCATCCGCCTTGAGGGTGGTGCTGACGTAGGCCCGGCTCTTCTTGAGGTCGAACGGCACGATTGCGGGCCCGTTCTCCCCTCCCTTGAACGCCAGGTCCTTGACGTCGAGGCGAAGCTTCCCCTTGGCCTGTCCCTCGCGATGGCACGCGACGCAGTTCAGCTCGAGGATCGGCTTGATCTCCTTGGTGAACTCGACGCGGTGCACCTTCTTCAGGGTGGTGTCTGCGGGCCACTCGGCCCCCTGTTCGATCCAGTCCTTGAGAACGGCGGCCTGTTCCGCGGAGAGCGGATCCCCCTTGGGAGGCATGATGTCATCATGTTTTGGGGGGAGGATGGTGGTGGCGTAGAGGGGGCTCTTGGCAGGGTTGCCCGGAACGAGGGCGGCCCCCTGCTTCTCCCCTCCCTTGAGGGCGCCCGCCCGGGTGTCGAGCCGCAGCTCCCCCTTGGTGTGCTCCGAGTCGTGGCAGCTCACGCAGCTCGACTCCAGGATGGGTCGCACCTGACGGTTGAAGTCTACTTTCTCCGCGGCGATCGCGGAGCCCGCCGCGAGGGCGGTGACAACGGAGGCCCAGGAGGCCCGATGGAGTAACGTGGCGAACATTGTGGAGCGTAGTTTCATGTCCCCCCCACCCGGGATCAAGAGGCAAGTTCACCCGGAAATTGCCCACCCATTCCCTTCTCCGGCGGAGCCTTCCCCGCGCGGCATGCGCCGGGGAGGCGGACTCCCAACCGACGATGGGAGCCGGGAACGAATTCAACGAGGTTTCCACGCCGCCCCCCTGCCCCCGATCGTTGACATTCGTCGATCAGTAGGAATACTGCGCCCCATGAGAATCCTAGCTGCCATCGCCACCCTGATGCTCGCCATCACCCCTGCCATGAACGCTGCAAGCTTGTATGACATCCCTCTGAAGGACATCGATAAGAAGGAAACCAGCCTCAAGGCCTACAAGGGGAAGGTGGTCCTGGTCGTGAACGTCGCCTCGAAATGCGGTCTCACCCCCCAGTACAAGGCCCTGGAGGCGACGCACCAGAAGTTCAAGGAGAAGGGGTTCACCGTGGTCGGGTTCCCTTGCAACGATTTTGGCTCCCAGGAGCCGGGGAGCAACGCCGAGATCAAGACGTTCTGCTCGGCGAACTACAAGGTCTCCTTCCCGCTCTTCGACAAGCTGCACGTGAAGGGGCCGGAGCAACACCCCCTGTACGCGGCTCTCTCGGGCAAGGAGTCCCCGTTCCCGGGGGACGTGAAGTGGAACTTTGGCAAGTTCCTGATCGGGAAGCATGGGGAAATCCTGAAGCGATTCGAGCCCCAGACCACCCCGGATGACCCCGCGGTCACGCAGGCGATCGAAGCCGCCCTCGCCGCGAAATGAGCGCGCCGCTGACCACCCGCCAAATCTGCGATCTCCGGGGACGGGCCCAACGCCTCGAGGCGGTGCTAAAGCTCGGGAAACTGGGCATCACCGACGGATTCCTCAAGAGCGTGAACGAGGCCCTGGATCAGCACGAGCTGATCAAGATCAAGTTCGCCGATCTCAAGGACCAGAAGCGGGAACTCGCCCCGCAGCTTGCCACCCTGACGACGAGCACCCTCGTGACGTTGATCGGGAATGTGGCGGTGCTCTACCGTCAGCAGGCCGACCCCGAGAAGCGGAAGGTCGACCTCGACTAGCGCAAGGCCCGGTCTGTCGCGTCGCCCCCCCTGGGGATTCCCCGGTCCCGGGGGCCGTAGTTCCCCATGTTGCGCAACCCCGCTCCCTGGTGAACCTTGCTACGTTGAGGTGTTGCTAAGGTTCAGCCCCGCCTGAGTGGGATGGGGGTTTGTTGTGAACGCTCCAGAAATGGAGGGGACGGCGCGGGTGGCAACCCGCGCCGTCTTTGTTTTAAACCGCCTGGAGCGACGCGACGAGCTCCGAGAGGGGAACGGTCCGCTCCTGGCGGGTGGAGAGCTCCTTCACGCGGGCTTGGAATGTCCCGTCGGCAAGCATCTCGGGCTGCACCACCCATCGCGCCCCGAGCTCCATCGCCCGCTTGAACTGCTTGTCCGGCTTGGCCGGCGTGAGGGGGTACTCCACGGCACGACCGGCATCGCGCAGGGCCTGAACCATGCGGAGGGCGGCGGGGCGGCGGGACTCCTCCTCGACGAGGCAATAGACCTCGACGCCCGAAGTGAAGGCCGGAAGCTTTCCCCGCGCCCGGAGCAGCTCCATCAGAACCACATCCCCCATGCCGAACCCGAGAGCTGGGAGTTCCACGCGACCTCCGCTCACCAGCTTGACGAGGTTGTCGTAACGCCCCCCTCCGGCGATGGCACGAAACTCCCCTTTGCGGTCAAACGCCTCGAACACCGGCCCGGTATAGTAGGCCAGCCCCCGGATCACGTTGTAGTCGATCTTGATGAACTCCTTCAGCCCGCGCGCCTCGAGGTTCCCCAGGATCTGCTGCAGCTCCTCCGTCGGTTGGGCTGCGGCGATGAAACCCTTCACGGCCTCCAGAGAGAATCCGAGCGAGGCGAGCTTTGCCGCGCTCTCCGACTCCTGCTCCCGCTCGAGCTTGTCGATCACCTGGAAGAAGGCGTACGACGACTCCGGGGTGCCGCCTCCCCGGGTGAAAAACTCCTGCCAGGCGTTCCGGCTGCTGAGCCGGACGACGAAGTCCGCCTCGGTGAGGCCGAGCGACCGGAGACTGTCGATGAGAAGGGCGATCAACTCGGCATCCGCCGCACGATCATTCTCCCCGAACACGTCGGCATTGAGCTGAAAATGCTCACGGAGACGTCCCTTCTGCTGGCGCTCGTACCGGAAGAGCTGCGGAATCGAGAACCACTTGATTGGCTTCGGGTAGTTGCGCTGGTGCGCGGCGACCATCCGGGCCAGCGTGGGGGTCATTTCCGGGCGCATGGCGACGGCCCGGTCCCCCTTGTCCACAAAGTTGTAGAGCTGGCCGACGATCTCATCCCCGCTCTTGGCGGTGTAGAGCTCCAACGGCTCGAGTGGGGGTCCGTCGTACTCGCGAAACCCGTAACGCCTTGCGACCGAACGCCACGAGTCAAACAGGTAGCGTCGTGCATCCGCGCTCCACGCATCCTTGCTCGGCAAGGGCTCCGGGTAAAAATCACGAAATCCAGGCAGTCGTTCCATGGCAAAAATAAAGAGCGCTCCCAACTTCCCGTGGGAGCGCCCGTAAAACTGGTCCGCATGCGGACGAAATCAATCCTAAACCGCAGGGCTGCCGGGAGGCTCGGGGGTCGAGGGCTCCTGGTTGGCCGCCTCCACATCCGCGGGAGTCAGCTTCAGGACCTCGTCCCGCATCTCCTTGCCGGGTTTGAACTTCACCACGGCTCGCTGCGGGATCGGAACGTCGCGTTCCGGCGAGTTGGGATTCCGTCCCACACGCGCCTTCCGGATCTTCACTTCGAAGACACCGAAATTACGAAGTTCCACCTTGCGCCCTTTCGCCAGCGATTGAGCGATGTAGTCCAACGTTTTTTGCACGACGTCCAGCACCTGCTGCTGAACCAAACCCGTTTCAGAGCTGATCCGGGTAACCAGATCTCGTTTCGTTAATGACATAACCTCTTAGTGGTTGATTGCCCACGGCCCGAACGACTTGAGTATGGTTAAGAATCTTTATGATTGGGGTCAAGAATGATTCGAGATTCTAGCTCCCATGAGACTACCTTACCCCAGGTGCTGCTTTTTGCCAGATTCAGGTCGTAGGAGTCCCCACATCGCAGGCTTGCAGGGCTTGTTGTAACCTCTTGGGAGAGATGGGCTCAGCTGTTCCCAGCTCCTGGGCGAACAGGGAGACGCGATATTCCTCGAGGAGCCAGCGGAAGGCCTCCACGGCCGGGGCGGGTTGTCCGGATTTGGGACGAATTCGCGAAAAAGCCTCCAGGAAGGGTTGGATCGTCCGGGCCCGTTCCAAGTCCTTGGGAGGGTTGAGGCGGGCCCGCTCCGCACGAATCGCCATCGCCTTGAGATACCTCGGAAGGTGTTGGAGCCGGTCGTGTGGAATGCTTTCAAGAAATCCACGCGGGACCAACGCATCGAGGTCGACGCGGAGCGAGGCGTACGGCTGTCGGACGAGGAGGAGCTCCTGGCGTCGCTGGAGAATGAGCCCTACGAGATCGAGGAGCGGAGGGACAATCCCGCGCATCCGTTCCCGTGCGGCCGCGACAGCGGATTCAAACTCCTGCGTCGCAAGGGACCGCGGAGGCGGGAAAAGGAGCCGCTTCAAATGGATGAGGGCCGACTGGGCCAGTTCCTCCCCCGATCCAAGGGTGGCGTACAGAATCCGGTGCTTCTCAAGCCCCCTGAGGTCTTTCTGGAGCCAGGCCAATTCCTTTTGCAGGGCGATCTCGAGCAACCGGGCCCACGCTGGCGGGGTTTGCCGAAGCGCCTCCGCCTCCCGGCGGAACAGCTTGAGGCAGACCTCCCCGTCGTCGATCTGGAGTCCGGGGAAGGCCGCCATCGACCAACCTCCGGCCCCCGTGAGGAGCACCTGCGAGGGGAGATCCCCCAGGGTCCAGGAGGAGATGCCGAACCGCTCCCACTTCTGGCAGGCATCAGTCCAGGCGGCATCGATTGCGGGGGTGTTGACCGCGGTGAGCGTGCGTTCCAGCGCCTGGAGGTCCCGCCCGGCGGCGAGCGGGGCTCGATTCGGCCCGAGGATCTCCACACGGGGGCTGAGGTGGTTGGGCAGCTGCTCCGGCTTCCAGGTCCCGCGCGGGACGGCCACCCCGTACCGGCGGGAGATGTGGTCCGCGAGCTCATCGAGGAAATGGTTTCCCACGGGACGAAACTCCGCGGCGATCTCCTTCACCTTCGGGGCGAATGGCTGGAGGTCGCGCCGGAGCAACCGGGGCAATTCCCGCAAGAGCCACGCCACCTGCTCCTCCCGAAGCCCGGGAACGCTCCAGGTGACCGCCGCTTGCCGGAGTGCCGGCAGGGCTCCGAGGGGAACCTTCAGTGTGGGGCCGTCGTGTTCCTCCCCGGGCGCGTAGGCGTAGGCGACCGGCACCTGGTGCGACCCGCACGGAACGGCATCCGGGAAAGCCGCCGCGTCGTAGTGAAGCTCCTGATCCCCGACAATCTCCCGCTCCGTGGCGCAGAGGTATCCAGGGTCCCGGGCCAACTCCTCGCGCAGCCGGGTGTTCAGTTCGGCCACGGAGCTGACTCCCGAGAGCCGCGCGGAATAGAACCGAAGGAACCGTTCGTCCAGGTCTCCCAGGGAGTGGGCGCGGGTGCGGGTCTGCCATGCCTCGATCCGCTCGCGCACGGCGCGGTTCTCCTCCAGGAAGCGGGTGCTCAGGAGCTGCCAGCGGCGGCGTCCCGCCGGGGCCGGCGGGCGGGGCCTGTTTCCGGGGAGGGGATCCGGCTCCTCCGTTGTCGGATCGAGGAGGTCTTCCTCCACCAGGGCCGAACGGATGAAAATCTCCGTCGCCTCGGCCGGGGCGATGGTGCCGTAGGCGATCCGCCGATGCACCAGCTCAAGCCCGTGGAAGGTGATCCTCTCGCGCGCCGTGACCTGCCCGGCCGCGGCATCCCATCGGGCCTGGTCGTGAACCTTCTTGCAGAGGTGGGCTCCGAGCTCCGCGATCCACTCGGGCTGCACCCCGCTGAGAGTGCGGGCAAAGAGCCGGCTCGTTTCGACGATCTCACCGGCCACGATCCACTCCGGCTGGCGACCCGGGGCCCGGGGAAGCGGCTTCTGCCCCCGGCGGGGAGCCCCTTCCCTGCCCCCTTCGCCGCCGCCACCCGGCTGAGGTTTCTCGTGCAGGCAGGAGCCGGGAAACACCGCGACCTGCCGGTTCCCGGTCGCCCGATACTGGTTCTTCTCCTCGCGGTGTGCGACATGCCCGAGCAGCCCGGCAAGCACGGAACGATGGATCGCCTGCAGGCGGGCCTCCTCGGCCCCGAGCTTCGACGGAGCCGCCGCCGCTGCTGCAGCCTCGGCCTCGGCTGCCGCCTCATCCACCTCGTCCGGCTCGGGGTCCATCCCCAGGGTCTCGTGGAACGAGCTCCAGAGCTGGGCATGGATCTCCACCCACTCCCGCATCCGGAGATAGGAGAGGAAGTGGGCCTTGCAGAACTTCCGGAGCTGCCCCTGGGTCTTGAGCCGCTCCCATTGGTCGTGGAACGCATTCCAAAGGTTGAGCAGCGTCAGGAAGTCGGAGGAGGGATGCTGGAATTTCCGGTGTGCAGTCGCGGCGGCGGCCGCCTCCTCGAACGGGCGCTCCCGGGGATCCTGGATGCTCAGCCCGGCGGCGATCACCAGCACGGGTTCCAGCACCCCCTCCTCGGCTGACTGAAGGATGATCCGCCCAATGGTGGGATCGACCGGGAGACGCGCCAGCCTTCGACCCAGGGGGGTCAGGGCGCGGTGCTCATCCAGGGCGCCCAGCTCCCGCAGGAGCTCGTACCCGGCCCGGATCGCGGCGGGTCCCGGGGGTTCAAGGAACGGGAAGGTCTCGATCTCCCCCAGGTCGGCCGCCTTCATCCGGAGGATGACCTCCGCCAGGTTGGCACGCTGGATCTCGGGCTGGGTGAACTCCCCCCGCTCAAGGAAATCCTCCTCGGAATAGAGCCGGATGCAGACGCCGTCGGCCACCCGGCCGCTTCGCCCCTTGCGCTGGTTCGCGCTGCTCCGGGAGACCGGCTCCACGGGGAGCCGGCGCGTGCGGGTGCGTGGGTTGTGGCGGCTGATCCGGGCAAGCCCGGTGTCGATCACGTAGCGGATCCCGGGGAGCGTGATTGAAGTCTCGGCGATGTTGGTCGCGAGGATCACCTTGCGGGTCGGCGAAAGGACAAAGGCCCGCTGCTGCTCGGATCCCGCGAGCCGTCCGAACAACGGGATGATCTCCACCCCGTGGACGCCCCGCGTGGCGAGGAGATCCTTCAGTTCCCGGATGTCCCTCTCCCCGGGGAGAAACACCAGAAGATCGCCGGCGGAGGAGCTCGTGAGGACATCCTCGACGGCGGTGGCGGCCGCGTCCACGTACGTCTGGTCGCCGCTCTCCTCCGCCCGCTCATCGAGGGGGGAGTATCGAACCTCGACCGGGTACACCCGGCCCGAGACCTCGATCACGGGGGCGTTGCCGAATGCGGCGGAAAACCGGGCCGTGTCGATGGTCGCGGAGGTGATGATGACCTTGAGGTCGCGGCGGCGCTCGACGAGGCGGCGAAGGTGGCCGATCAGGAAATCGATGTTCAGCGAACGCTCATGGGCCTCGTCGATCACGATCACCTCGTATTCGGCGAGGTTCGGGTCCCCCTGCACTTCGGCCAGGAGCATCCCGTCGGTCATGAACTTGATGGAGGTGTCGGGCGAGGTCTCGTCGTTGAACCGGATCTTGCACCCGACCTCGCGCCCCCAGGCAACGCCGAGCTCCTCGGCCACCCGGCGGGAGATGGAGAGGGCCGCAACGCGGCGGGGCTGGGTGCACCCGATGCGTGCCCGGATCCCGAAGCCGGCCTCGAGGCACATCTTGGGGATCTGGGTGGTCTTGCCCGAGCCGGTCTCCCCGGCGATGACCACCACCTGGTGGCTTCGGAGCCGGTCGAGGATGTCGGTCCGGCGGGCGCTCACCGGAAGCGACTCGGGATAGGTGACCGCAGGGCGGCGGGCCGCCCGCGACGCGGCCTGGTCGGCGCTCCGCCGGGCCCGTTCCAGGAGCTGGCGAACCTCCCGGTCTCCGCCCGATGCCCGTGGGTTGCCCCGCAGGAGCAGGGCCAGGCGGGACCCGAGGTGGAGCTGGTCGACGAGCAGGCACTGGGGGAGGAGCCGCTTCAGCTCCTCGAGAGGTGCGGGCCCGCCGGCCTGGGGGCCGTTCATCGCATCGCCCACCGGGTTCAAAGGACGGAATGGGGAGGCTTGGAGTTGGTCGCCCGGATCCGGTCCAGCTCGATCGACTCGAGCGTCGAGGCGATGGAATGGTGTCGCTGCTCCACCCTCTGCAGCTGGCGCCCCTGCGCGATCACCACCTGGTTCAGCTCCTCGAGAAGCCGCTCCATCTGGGTGACATGCGACTCCAGGCGCACCAGCCGCTCTTCAAGCGCGGGGTCAGGGCGCCCCGCGCCGGGGGATTCCGGTTGTTGACTCATGCGCTCTCAGCGTGGGGCAATCCGCCGTCGAAGACCAGTGTGAACTCCGGGGCGGCGGGGAACCGAATTCCAG
Organism: Verrucomicrobiales bacterium; assembly: GCA_003452185.1. GTDB lineage: Bacteria > Verrucomicrobiota > Verrucomicrobiia > Limisphaerales > UBA11320 > UBA11320. The sequence goes on from DMJJ01000168.1 coordinate 20,626, forward strand.
TGGCGGCCGCGGAACGCGCTGCTAGGATGGGGACGGTGTTACGGAACATCATCTTTGACTGGTCGGGAACCCTGATCGATGACCTCCCCGCGGTCTGGGAGGCCACGAACCATGTCTTCGCCCAGGCGGGGCTTCCCCCGATGACCCTGGAGCAGTTCCGCTCGGAGTTCTGCCTTCCCTTCCAGAAGTTCTACCGGCGGCACACCCCGGACGTCGACCCCCGTCGCCTGGAGGAGTGGTTCCACGGGCGGTTTCGCCAGGTGCAGGACCGTGTGCGGGAGCTCCCCCATGCCCGGACGTTCCTGGAGGGGTGCCGTGCCCGGGGGATCCGGACCTTCCTCCTGAGCACCATCCATCGCGACCACTATGCGGAGCAGGTGGCGGTCAACGGGTTCGACCGCCTGATCGACCGCCCCTACCTCGAGGCCTGGGACAAACGGGAATGGATCCACCGGGTATTGGAGGAAAACGGGCTGGATCCCCGGGAGACCCTCTTCATCGGGGACATGGAGCATGACGTCGAGACCGCGCATCATGCAGGGGTCTTCTCCTGCGCCGTGCTCACCGGCTACACCCCGTCGGGCAAGCTCAGGGAGTCGCGTCCCCACCTGATCGTCGAGCACCTCGGGGAGCTGCAATCGATCCTCGACCGGACCGGCTACGAGATCCCGGCACCCGGGGCTGTGACCGGCCTGCCGGTCGCGACCGTGGGAGCCCTCATTTTCAACGACGAGCAGGAGGTGCTGATGGTCCGCACCCACAAGTGGTCCAACCTCTGGGGGATCCCGGGTGGGAAGATCAAGCTAGGCGAGACGGCCGAGGCGGCGCTCTGCCGGGAGCTTGCCGAGGAGACGGGCCTTGCCGTGGAGGAGATCCGCTTTGTGCTCGTCCAGGACTGCATCCGGTCGAAGGAGTTTTACCGCGAGGCCCATTTCGTCCTCCTCAACTACACCTGTCGCGCCCGGGGGGCGACGCCGGTGCGCCTCAACGAGGAGGCGCAGGAGTTTCGGTGGCTCCCGCCCGAGGCGGCCCTCTCCCTCCCCCTCAACCACCCCACCCGCATTCTCCTCGAGGCGGTGCTCGCCTCCACCCCGGCCCCGGCTCATGGATAAGATCACGATTGCCGACCTTGAGGTCTTTTACCGGGTGGGGGTCCCGGACGCCGAGCGGAGCAGCCCCCAACGGCTCCTCATCACGGTGGAGATGTTCCGCGATCTCCAGGCGGCGGCCTCCTCCGACGACCTGGCGTCAACGACCGACTACTTTGCGGTGGTGCAGCGCCTGAAGGGCCTGGGCCAGGGGACAGAGTGGCGGCTGATTGAGACCCTGGCCCGCGACATCGCCGCCCTCGTGCGGGAGGAGTTCGGGGTCCCGGCTGTGACCGTGGAGGTGAAGAAGTTCATCCTCCCGGAAACCCGCCACGTCTCGGTCTCCGTCTCCAGCCCGCCCCGCTAGATTCTTCTTTCCACCGGGCCGGGATTCGGGATTATTCGCCCCTGTTTTTTTACAGACTATGAAGATTGTCCTAGCTTATTCGGGCGGCCTTGACACCTCGGTGCTTCTCTCCTGGATCAAGGAGACCTACAACAACGCGGAGATGATCGCCTTCTGCGCCAACGTCGGCCAGGAGGAGGAGCTCAAGGGGTTGGACAAGAAGGCGCGCCAGACCGGGGCCTCCAAGATCTACATCGATGATCTCCAGGAGGAGTTCGCCCGCGACTTCATCTTCCCGATGGTCCGTGCCGGTGCCATCTACGAAGGGCAGTACTTCCTGGGGACCAGCATCGCCCGCCCGCTGATTGCCAAGCGGATGGTCGAGATCGCCAAGCTCGAGAAGGCCGACGCCATCGCGCACGGCGCGACCGGCAAGGGGAACGACCAGGTCCGCTTCGAGCTCACCGCTGCGGCGCTGGCCCCGGGGCTCCAGATCATCGCCCCGTGGCGTGATGAACGGTTCCGGAAGGAGTTCCCCGGGCGCACGGAGATGATCGACTATTGCGCCCGGAAGCGGATCCCGGTCCAGGCGAGCGCCAAGAAGCCGTATTCCATGGATCGGAACCTCCTTCACATTTCCTTCGAAGCCGGGATCCTTGAGGACCCGTGGTTCGATGCGTTCGCCCCAGCGAACCGCGGGATGTTCAAGCTCTCGGTCGACCCCGAGCAGGCCCCGGACAAGGCCGAGTACGTGACCCTCGATTTCGTGAAGGGGGACTGCGTGGCGGTGAACGGCCGGAAGCTCAATCCGCTCGGGGTCATGCAGGCCCTCAACAAGCTGGGCGGGAAGCACGGCGTCGGCCGGGTCGACATGGTGGAGAACCGCTTCGTCGGCATGAAGAGCCGCGGGGTGTACGAGACCCCCGGCGGGGCGATCCTCCAGTTCGCCCACCGGCAGATCGAAAGCCTCACCATGGATCGCGAGGTCATGCACCTCCGCGACTCCCTCATCCCGAAGTATGCCGAGCTGGTCTACTACGGGTTCTGGTTCGCCCCGGAGCGGCTGGCACTTCAGGCCTTGGTGGAGGAGAGCCAGCGGAACGTCACCGGAAGCGTCCGGGTGAAGCTGTACAAGGGGGGCATCTACGCCGCGGGCCGAAAATCCCCGGTGAGCCTCTACAACCCGCACATCGCCACGATGGAGGCCGACCCCACCAAGGCGTACAATCAGGACGATGCCACCGGGTTTATCCGCCTGAATGGGCTCCGACTCCGGGTGGCCTCGCAGGTCCAGGGGGCGAAGTCCCTCAACCGGGTCCGCTGAGAGCCCCGCTCCCCGCCCGCAGCGCGAATCTCCGCGGGGGGGCGCCCGGCCAGCCGGCCGGGTTCCCCTCCGTTTTCAGTTTCCAACCCCCGGGAATCCCGCTACCCTCCCGGCCTCTTTCCACGGGAGGGGCGACGGGCTCCCCCGCGGCAGACACGTCCGATTCCGTGCGAGTGCAGATCTAGAAACATGGCCCTGATTGTCCAGAAATATGGCGGCACCTCGGTGGGAAACCCCGAGCGCATCAAGAACGTCGCCCGACGCGTCGCGGAATACCGCCGCCGAGGGGACAAGGTCGTCGTGGTCGTCTCCGCAATGAGCGGGGTGACGGACGGCCTCATCAAGATGGCCAAGGAGATCATGCCCCTCCCGAGCGAGCGGGAGATGGACATGCTGCTGGCGACCGGGGAGCAGACCACGATCGCCCTCACCGCCATCGCGCTCCACTCCCTCGGCGTCCCCGCGGTCTCGATGACCGGGGCGCAGGCCGGCATCATCACAGACGGGGTCCACACCAAGGCAAAGATCCGGAACATCACCCCCAAGAAGGTCCACGGCTTCCTGGACGGGGGAAACGTGGTCATCGTGGCCGGGTTTCAGGGGGAGACACCGGAAGGCCAGATCACGACCCTGGGACGGGGAGGCTCCGACCTGACCGCCATCGCGCTGGCCGCCGCCCTGAAGGCGGACCTTTGCCAGATCTATACCGACGTCGACGGGGTGTACACCGCCGACCCGCGCATCGTCCCGACCGCCCGCAAGCTTCCCGAGGTCTCCTACGACGAGATGCTGGAGTTGGCGAGCCTCGGGGCCAAGGTCATGCAGTCGCGGTCGGTGGAGTTCGCCAAGAAATTCGGAGTGGTGTTTGAAGTCCGTTCCAGCCTGAACGACAACCCGGGTACGATTGTGAAAGAAGAGACCAAGAACATGGAGGACGTCGTCATTCGCGGCGTCGCGCTCGACAAGAACCAGGCCAAGGTGACCCTCGTGGCCGTGCCCGACAAGCCGGGCGTCGCCTCGCGCATCTTCAAGGCGCTGGCCGAGGCGAACATCAACGTCGACATGATCGTGCAGAATATCAGCCACGGGACCGGAACCCCCTCCACCGACCTCTCGTTCACGGTGGAAAAGGCCGACCTCCTCAAGGCCGAGAAGGTAATCGCCTCGCTCAAGGCCGAGGTCGGGTTCTCGCAGTCCATCGCCACGGACAAGATCGGCAAGCTCTCGATCGTCGGCGTCGGCATGCGGAGCCACTCCGGGGTGGCGGCGAAGATGTTCGAAACGCTCGCCCGGGAGAAGGTCAACATCGACATGATTTCCACGAGCGAGATCAAGATCTCGGTCGTCATCGACCTGGCCAAGGGGGAACAGGCGATGCGGGCCGTGCACACCGCATTTATCGGGTAGGCCGGAGCCGCCCCGGGCATCGGACCGCCCTCGCTCCCGCGGTCCTGCCCCCAGTTCCTGATGGCGTGCTGCGGGGGAGCCTGATAGGGTGCCAATTGAGTCGTATGAGCCGTAACGCGCCTGCCGTTCAACCCTTCGCCGGGCACGCTTCCCTATCCGCGTCGATCCTCCTTCTCGGCCTCGTCATGGCCGGGTTCCTCCCCCCGGGTCTTCAGGCCGAGGTGGTGACCACCATTGGAAGGAACTTCCCCGCGAGCCGTTACGGTGTTGATTCCACGGGACTGCCTGGCGACGGGAACGGGGCCGTGGGACCGGCCCATTTCGTGGAGCTCATCAACGGACGGTTTTCCGTATACGACAAGGCCACCGGTGGGCGGGTGGCCAGCGCCACCGACCTCGAGTTCTGGAAGAATGCCGGAGCCCCGCTTGCGGCCGGCTGGATTCCGGCCGACCCGCGTGTGGTGTACGATGCGGTGTCGCATCGGTGGTTTGCCTCGATGATCGATTTTGATCCTTCAGGGGTGGATCCCGGCCACAACCATTTCCTGCTGGCCGTTTCCGCCACCCCGGACCCCGCCGGCTCCTGGACCGGGTTCAAGTTCCCGGTCGACCCCACCCGGGGGTTTTTCGGCGACTTCCCGACCCTGGGCATCGACGCCAAGGGGGTCTACCTCTCGGCGGACATGTTTGACCTGACCGGACGGAGCGTCGGCCCCACTCTGGTGACGCTTCCCAAAAAGGACCTGGTCGCCGCTTCGCCAACCATCGCGAACCGGAAATCGTTCGGCCAGCTGACCTACGCGGCCCGGGGCTACATTCTCCAGCCGGCCGTTGCCACGGGGTCCCCCACCACCACGGGGAGCCTCCTGGCAACCGCCGATCTGGGGTATGACTTTGCGGACCATACCACCCTGTTCCTCAGCACCGTGGTCGGAGTCGACACCCCCGCCACCGAGACCCTCCCCGCAAAGACGGTGATCACGGTCCCTGCCTACACCAGCCCGATCAACCCGATCCAGCCAAGCGGCTATGACGGTCTGGACGACGGGGACGCGCGATTCTCGGCATGCGTGCGGCGCGTCGGCGATATCCTCTACGCCGTGCATGGCACCGAGGTGGGGGATCGTGCCGCGATCCGGTGGTACCGGATCAACGCCCTGAACGGCGCGCTCCTGGAAAGCGGCACTCTCTCGGACCCCGAGCTGGACCTCTTCTACCCTTCGATCGCGGCCAACGAGGCCGGCGTGGTGGTGATCGCCTACAACGGGTGCAGCCCCACCACCTATATCAGCGCCTATGCCGTCACCGGACAGCCGGTGGGCGGAACCCTGCAATTCGGCCCCCCCCTGCTCCTCGTGGCGGGCCTCGACAGCTACGACACAAGCGATCCGAGCTCAGGCGACCCGACATCGCGTTGGGGCGACTACAGCGCCACGACGGTCGATCCCGAGGATCCGAACCGCTTCTGGACCATCCAGACCTATCCTGTGGACGCGTTCACCTGGGCCACCCAGGTCACAGAGCTGATCACGGGGCCGGCCTCACTCAGGATCAGCCAGGAGGGGGCACAGCTCGCGGTTCGGTGGCCATTCACGGCTGTGGGCTACGAGCTGCAGGTCCGGGAGTCCCTGGATTCCGCCGCCCCCTGGAAGCCGGCCACGGTTACCCCCGAGGCCGACGGCCCCGAGTGGAAAGCCACCCTCCCGGCCCTGGGCGACGTCGGCTACTATCGCCTGGCGAAGCCGTAGAGGCCCTTCGCCTCCCCCGAAATCCCCAAGTTCCCTCGAGATGCCTCGACTGGGGATTGCTCCCCAGTTCCCCCATCCCCGTTGGGAACTAGCCCCCACTCACTCTACCCTGCGAGGTCCATGACTCTCAGTTATGGGGCGATTTGGCCTCTCCCCGCCCGCCGGGGACTTGGCATGCCTCTAGCATGCAGTTCGCGCACACTGAGATCAGAGCGCGCCGGATCCTGCGATTCGGACTTCCCCGTGGAGGGGAAGGGCAAGAGGCCCTGAGGATGCCTGAGGTGTGTTGGATTTAAGCGGAGCGGCCCCGGTCGGTGGTGGTTGCCAATTGTTATCCGGGCAGGTGGTCATTGCCGTCGGGGCCCGTTCCGCTGAACTTTCTGCCGGATCCGTGGGAAGGCCACGGAAATCGGCAGCGCGGGGTTTAGGGTCAATACACGTGGGAGAGCACCGGCTTGGGCCGATGCCCGGGGCCGGGGGGCGGATGGATCCGCCTTCCGGCCCCATTTCTTCCCTGTCGACCTCCGCAGGGGCCTTGGCTAGGGTCCCCTCCCATGCATCTTGAACCCCGTTCTCACGCACCTTCTTCCCGCGCGCTCCTGGCTTTTGGGATCTGTCTGGCGTTTGCCTCCCTGGACACCCGGGCGGCCAATTGGCCGGGCTGGCGGGGGCCGAATCAGGATGGTCGATCCACGGAGGCCCGCTTCCCGACGGAGTGGAGCCCAACGCGCAACATCCGATGGAAAGCCCCCCTCCCTGAGCGTGGAAACTCCTCCCCAGTGGTCTGGGGAGACCGCATCTACGTGACGCAGGCCATGGAGGCCGAGAAGCGGCGGACCGTCATCTGTTTTTCCCGGAAGGAGGGGAAGCTGCTCTGGCAGCAGGGAACCGAATTCACGGGCAAGGAGGCAACCCATTCGGAGAACCCGTACTGCGCCGCCTCCCCGGCAACCGACGGGAAGAAGGTGGTCGCCACCTTCGGGTCGGCCGGGGTGTTTGCGTTTGACCCCAAGGGGCGGGAGCTCTGGCATCGGGACCTCGGTCCCCAAGCCCATGACTGGGGCTATGCCTCCTCGCCGGTCATCGACGGCGATCGCTGCTACGTGTTTCACGGACCGGGCCCCCATTCCACGCTCGTCGCCCTGGATGGCGGTTCCGGCAAGGTGCTTTGGGAGCAGAAGCTCCCGGAGCCGGTGCCGACGGAGCGCTTTGATGGTTTTAAGGGGCAGCTCCCGGGCCGGATCGGCGCGTTTGGGACGCCGCTTCTGATCGAGGCCGGGGGGCGGCGCCAACTGGTCATGGGGCTCCCGGAGCAACTCCGTGCCTGGGACCCGAAAACCGGCAAGCCGCTCTGGCATTCTGCGGGGCTCAATCCCCTGGTCTACACGACCCCCGCCTGGGATGGCGAGACGCTGGTGGCCCTGGGCGGGTACTTCGGAAGCGGCCTCGCGATCAAGCCCGCGGCCGCGGAGGGGGACGCCACGTCGCACCGCCTCTGGTTTGAGCAGCGCGCCCGCAAGAACCGGATTGGGTCCCCGGTGATCCACGGTCCTCACATCTACGTGATGAACAGCGATGGCATTGCCGAATGCCTCGAGCTCGCCACCGGGAAGAGCGTTTGGTCGGAGCGCCTCAAGGGCCCGGGCGCCAAGGCGGACACCTGGTCCTCCTTCACCCTCGCGGGCGAGAAACTCTACATGGTGAACCAATCGGGGGACGCGTTTGTCCTGCGGGCGAGTCCCAAGTTCGAGCTACTCGCGGTGAACTCCCTCGGCGAGTTCACCAACTCCAGCTTTGCGCACTCCGATGGGGAGCTCTTCCTCCGCACGTACAACCACCTCTGGTGCATCGCAGAGACCGGCAAACCATGAGGATCGGCAGACCCGCGGCGAGCCTGGAGCCCCGCTCATGAGCGGCCCGGCTGAAGCTTCTGAAGGAGGCCCCGTCCTGGCCAGGGGACGCCTTGCGGCGCTCTTCGTTCTGGTGTTTGCCTCCGGGGCGCTCGCGCTCATTTACGAGCTCCTCTGGATGAGGCGGTTTGTCACCCTGTTCGGGGCGAGCACCCCCGCGGTGTCGGCGGTCCTGGTGGGGATGTTCATCGGACTCGGCACGGGAAGCTGGATCTGGGGAGCCCGGGCAGGAGGCTCCAAGAACCCGGTGCGCACCTACGGCTGGCTGGAGATGGGCGTCGCCCTGGGGGCCATTGCCGTGGAGCTTTTTCTCCGCCTGTACGACGCCTGGTACCCGGCACTCTATCAGTCCCTCGCACCTCATCCCACGGGGTTCCTGCTCGTGAAAACCGGGCTGTCGGTGGTGGCTTTGCTCCTGGCGACCCTCTGCATGGGAGGCACACTCCCTCTGCTGAGCCAGGCGATCGCGGCCGAGTCCTGGCACCTGGGGATCCAGGTCGGCGGGCTTTACGCAACGAACACGGCTGGAGCCGCGCTTGGGGCGATCAGCGTTCCCACGTTTTGGCTCCGGCACCTGACGGTCGGGGCGAGCTACGGGGTGACGGTGGGTGTGAGCCTGCTCATCGGGGTTTGCGCCGTGATTCTCGGGTCGGGGAGGGGGACGGCGGCGGCCCCCGTGCTCGCGCCCCCGCCAGCCCCCTCCCCGCGGTTGAGGCGGGGGGCGACTCCCATGGCCCGGCCGCTCCTGCTGGGACTCGTGGGGGCGAGCGGTGCCTGGGTTTTCATCCTCCAGGTCAGCTGGTCGAGGATGTTCGGCCAGGTGCACGAGAACTCGGTTTACTCCCTGGCGCTCATCATGACCCT
>DMJJ01000168.1:29665-34052 GCA_003452185.1 Verrucomicrobiales bacterium
CGGGGTGTCGACGCCCGTCGGTCTCTGGGCTTCGCGTGGATCGCAGCCGGGGTGCTCATTCTCTCGACGCCCCGCCTCTTCTGGGAACTGACCGGCGGCCTGGCATACGTCAACACGCCCGGGGGCTGGACGGCCTACGCGGCGCGGCTCTGCTGGCTCGGACTCCCGACGGTGTTCCTCCCGTCGCTCCTTGCCGGCATGGGCTTCCCGCTCCTCATGGAACTGGCCGGCGAGTCCGAGCCCTCGGGGGCCGGCCGGTTGATCGGCCGCCTCCTGAGCGTGAACACGGCAGGGTCGGTGGCCGGCTCCCTCGTGGCCGGATTCCTCCTCCCCGGCACCTTCGGGCTCTGGGGCACGCTGGGTGGGGTCGGAATCGCGATGGTGGCAACCGGCGGGGTGGCTTGCCGGAGCGGAACCCCGGAGCGCGCGATGTCCCGCCGAGGCTGGCTGGCCCCGCTCCTCCTGCTTCTCACCTCCGGCCTCCTCCTCGCCGACGCAATCCGCCTCCCGCGAACCCGGGTCCGTGCCGATCATGGCGAGCAGCTGTTGGCCCTTGAGGAGGGGAGCCACGGGATCGTGGCCGTGGTTGAATCTGGGGGGAGCCGTCGGATCAAGCTGAACAACTTTTATGTTCTCGGGGGAACGGCCTCCACGGGAGACGAGCGGATGCAGGGCCACATTCCGCTGCTCCTTCACCCCAAGCCGAGGGAGGTCGCTTTCCTCGGCCTTGGGACGGGGATCACCGCGGGGGCGGCCTTGCTCCACCCGGCGGTCGAGCGGATCACGGCCGTCGAGATCGTGCCCGGAGTGATCCATGCCGTGCAGGCCCGTTTTGCCGAGGCGAACCTGGGAGTGGTTGACTCCCCCCGGGTCTCGATGGTGGCGGAGGATGCCCGCGACTTCCTGCGCGGGTCGGGCCGCCATTTCGATGTGATCGTGGGGGATCTCTTCGTGCCGTGGCACCACGGGGAATCCTCCCTCTACACGCTCGACCATTTCACCGCGGTGCGCGCCGGGCTCAACCCCGGGGGTCTTTTCTGCCAATGGCTCCCGCTCTTTCAGCTCTCCGAGGAGGAGTTCAACATGATCGCCGCCACGTTCATGGATCTCTTTCCGCACACCACGCTCTGGCGGGGGGACTTCGCCCCGGGGCAGCCCGCCGTGGCCCTGGTGGGACACCTGGATGACGCCCCCCTGGATCCCGCGGTCATCCAGAGCCGGGTGGCCGGGCTCAAGCCCGACCCTTCCAATCCCTTCCTGGTTCATCCCGCGGGGCTCTGGATGTTCCTTGGCGGGGCCCTGGATCCGAAGTCGGAACGGTTCTCTCGCGCCCTGCGCAACCGGGAAAACCGGCCATGGCTGGAGCTCCTCGGGCCGCTGCGTCACGCGGGGAACGCCGAGGGGCAGGCTCCGCTCTTTGTAGGAAGGCCCCTGGAGGGCTTTCTGGACCAGGTCCGGGCGACCCCCACCCAAACCGGCGGCCTCCTCCGCCGGCTGGGCGCGGAGGAGCTGGGATGGCGCGAGGCGGGAGCGCACGTCGGTGCGGCGTCGATCGAGGTCTCCGAGGGACACCCGGCGGAGGCCGCACGGGAACTTCAGAGGGCGATCCCCTTGCTCCCGGCCTCGCTCCGTCCGTTCTTTGGTCCGCCTCCCTCCCCTTCCCCTTGAGGACCCGTTCCCGGCACGCTCGCCTCCTTTCGCTGCATCCAACCGACGCGGACTCGGCGGCTTTTTCGTTGCTTTTGCAGGGTGCTTTCCCGGAGGTTGTTGGGATGCACTACCGACGCCCGTCCCCTTGGCGCTGCGTTCTCCTCGCATCGCTGCTGCTGCTGCTTCCGGCCCTTCGGGGAGCCGCTCATACCCCTGCCAGCGAGATGACGGACGCCGCCCAGCGGCTGGTGATCACCCTGACCCCGCAGCAGAAGGAGAAGATTTCCTTCGAGTTCGGCTCCGACGAGCGCCTCAACTGGCATTTCATCCCGCGGCCCAGAAAGGGGCTTCCGTTCAAGGAAATGACCGCCGTTCAGCAGCGGCTTGCCCATGCCCTCCTGGCAAGCGGGCTCAGCCAGCGCGGGTATGCAAAATCGCTCACCATCATGACCCTTGAGGCCATTCTCAAGGAGGCGGAGGCGGGCAAGGGGCCGGTACGGGATGAGGAGCTGTACTACGTGAGCATCTTCGGAACCCCGGGGGACACCCGCGGCTGGGGATGGCGTGTCGAGGGCCACCACCTGGCGATGAACTTCACCATCGCCAACGGCGAGGAGATCTCCGGGTCCCCCTCGTTCTTCGGAACCAACCCGGCCGATGTCCTCGACGGGCCGAGGGCCGGCCTCCGGGTTCTGGGCGCCGAGGAGGATCTTGGACGCGCCCTGATGACCGCCCTCTCCCCCGAGCAGCGGGCGGTCGCGCTCCTCAGCACCAATGCCCCGAAAGACATCCTCACCGCCGCCGAGCGGAAGGTGAAGCCGCTGCCGGAGGCGGGCATCGCCTACGGCAAGCTCAAGAAAGAGCAGCAGGCGCAACTCCGCGGGGTGGTGGAGGAGTACGTGACCCGCTATCGATCCGAGGTCGCCGCTGCCGACTTTGCCAGGATCCAAAAGGGGGGCTGGGACAAGGTCCGATTTGCCTGGGCTGGGAGCCTCACCAAGCACGAGGGGCATTACTACCGGGTGCAGGGCCCGACCTTCCTGCTGGAGTACGACAACACCCAGAACAACGCGAACCATGTCCACGCCGTCTGGCGGGAGTTCAACGGTGACTTCGGCGAGGATATCCTCCAGCGCCATTACGAAGAGCATCACCACCAATAAAGGGACTCGTCAGGAAACCGCAGCCGACCCCGATCCCCCCCACTCCGACCGACACACGATGGAAGCCTTCATCCCGACAGGACAACCTCCAGCGCCGGGCGAGCACGTGACCGTGGAGGTTCACGACATCGGGTTTGGGGGGGAAGGGGTCGCACGTCACCGGGAATTCGTGATCTTCATCCCGGGAACAATACCGGGGGAGACCGTGGAGGCGGAGGTCACGGAGGTGAAGAAACAGTTCGCGAGGGCGAAACTGCTCCGCGTCGTCCACCCCTCGGCCGATCGGGTTGTCCCCCCCTGCCCCCATTTCGGGCTTTGCGGCGGATGCCAATACCAGCACATCGCCTACAGCCGCCAACTGGAAATAAAGCGCAAGCAGGTCTCGGATCTCCTGGTCCGGATCGGCAAGTTTCCCGCGGAGAAGGTCGATCCGGTCATCCCATGCCCCGAGCCATACGGATATCGCAACCGCATCATGGTTCGCAGCCACTGGAACAAGCCGGCCCAGAAACTCGACATCGGATTCCTTGAGGCGGAGAGCCGCCTGGTGGTGGATGTTGAACGGTGTGCCATCGCGGAACCGGTGCTCAACGAGCAACTCCTGGAGGTCCGGAAGAACCCGCCCCCACGCGGCGGCATCAAGGTGGTGCTCCGGGTGGCTCCAGAAGGATGGGTCGTCCCCCGGGATTCCTTCTTTCAGAACAATTTTTTCCTCCTCCCCAAACTCGTCGAGACGGTGCGGAGTCGGATCCAGGACGCGGGGTCGAGGTTTCTCGTGGATGCTTACTGCGGGGTCGGATTCTTTTCCCTCGAAATGGCCGATGTCGTGGAGTCGTACGTCGGCGTCGAACTGGACGGGATGGCGATCCGGTCCGCCCGGCAGAACGCCCAAAAGCGGGCCCGCGCCAACGGGGAGTTCCTCGAAGGGCAGGCGGAGTTGCTGCTTCCCTCCCTCGTAAAGCGCTTTCCGCCAGAGGCTACCACCGTCATCGTGGACCCTCCTCGCAAGGGGTGCGGTCCCGAGATTCTCCAATGCCTTCGGGAAGTCCGCCCCAAGCAAGTCCTTTACGTCTCCTGCCACCCTGCAACGCTCTCCCGGGACTTGAACATTCTGTGTGAGGGAGGTGTCTTTGATCTGGAGCGGATTGTGCCGCTGGACATGTTTCCACAAACTCAACATGTCGAGTCGGTTGCCGATATACGGAGCGGGTCCTGAGCAGGGCCTCCGGCCGAGGTTCCACGCGATGGGGCCGAGGCCGAACAGCTGAATTCGACGCGATGCAAAAATCAGACTCTCGTGAAACGCCCAACGGGCTGAAGTTCGTGCCACTGGCCGTGGTGGCTCTCCTGGGGGTTCTCTATCTCCTGACCCTCGATCGGTGGATCAGCCTGGAGAACCTCGGGACCATTGCCCGTGCCAGCGGTTGGGAATGGTATCCCATCGGCGGGAACCCTCTCTGGAACCTCCTGATCAAGCCCTTTGGGGTTCTGCCCGTGACCATCCAACCGATGGCCCTCAGCCTTCTGAGCCTTGCCCTCGGCCTCTCGACCCTCGCGCTCCTGGCGCGCACGGT
>DMJJ01000603.1 GCA_003452185.1 Verrucomicrobiales bacterium
CCCACCCCCCCCATGACTCCTGAAGCTCTCGATACAGCCATCCGCGACAAGATGCTGCGTGAGGGAATCGCCCCCCCCAGCATCGCCGCCTTCCTGGGCTCGGTGCACAAGGTGATGGCGGGGGCCACGGGGCTTCTTGCCGAGGGGGCCATCTCGCCGGTCGAGTCCCTGCCCCGGATGGCCGACCTCGGGGAAACGGTCTCCCCTCCGGATCTGGAACGCCTCCTGGCGCAGCTGGCGGTCATCAAGCTCAACGGCGGGCTCGGGACCGGGATGGGCCTTGAAAAGGCCAAGTCGCTGCTGACCGTCCGGGAGGGAAGTTCATTCCTCGATTACACTGCCCGGCAGATTCTTCAGCTCCGATCGAGGTCCGGTCAGGGGTCCCACCCGAGGTTCTACCTGATGAACAGCTTTAACACCCGGGAGGACACCCTCGCCCACCTGCGACAGTATCCGGAGCTGTGGGACGGGGTCGGGCGGATTGATTTCCTGCAAAACAAGGTGCCCAAGATCGATCCGGCGACCTTCGAGCCGGTGAGCTGGCCCGCCCACCCGGAGCTGGAGTGGTGTCCGCCGGGACACGGCGACCTCTATCCCTCGCTCCTCGGCTGCGGCTTGCTGGATGAGCTCCTGGCGGCCGGGGTCCGGTACCTCTTTGTGTCGAACTCGGACAACCTGGGGGCGACAGTCGACGCCCGGCTGCTGGGGCATTTTGCCTCCTCCGGCCTGTCGTTTCTGATGGAGGTGGCGGAGCGGACCGATTCGGATCGCAAGGGGGGCCACCTGACCCGGCGGCGTTCCGATGGACGGCTCGTGCTCCGGGAGTCGGCCCAGTGCCCCAGGGAGGACGAGGCGGAATTCCAAAACGTGGCGCGGCACCGTTTCTTCAACACCAACAACCTCTGGGTTCGACTCGACCACCTGAAGGCGGAGCTGGATCGCTGCGGGGGGGCACTCCCGCTCGACCTCATTCGGAACGCCAAGACCGTCGACCCCAGGAACCCGGAGTCTCCCCGCGTGTTGCAGCTGGAGTCGGCGATGGGCGCCGCGATCGGATGCTTCGATGGGAGCGGGGCCATCGTGGTCCCGCGTGAACGGTTCTCGCCCGTCAAGACCACCTCCGACCTCCTGGCCCTGCGGTCGGATGCGTACCGCCTCACGGAGGACCACCGGCTGGTGCTTGCAGAGTCCAGGGGAGGCAGGCCTCCGTTGGTGGATCTCGACCAGGCATACTATCGGATGGTGGGGGACCTTGAGCAGGCGTTCCCCGAGGGAGCCCCGTCCCTCATCGACTGCGAGGCGCTGAAGGTCACGGGCCCGTTTCGGTTTGAGGCCGAGGTGGTGCTCGGCGGCAGGGTGGAGTTTGCCAACCGCAGCCCCAAACCCCAGGTGATCCGGTCCGGGAGCTACACCGAAAGCGTGATCCGGTTTTGAGGCCTCCGGGCCCCGATCCCCGGGAGCCAGCCCCCCCGTCCGCCGCTGGCGGTCCTAGTCACTTACGGAAGGGGGATGGGTGGGGTCGGGATACCCGCCGTGCTGTTTCCCTTCGCTGATGGAAGCCATGCAAGCGGGGCAGATGCCATGGGTGATGTTCGCCTCGGTGCGCCCGCGAACATAATCCTCGAACTGCTGCCAATAGCCGTGATCGTCCCGCACCTTGCGGCACCAGGCGCAGACGGGAAGGAGGCCCGTCAAGGTTTTCACCTGGTGCAGCGCCTCCCGCAGCTCCGCGATGATCCTCTCCCGATCCGACTCCGCCGCCTTGCGGGAGGAGATGTCGGAGAAGACCAGGATGCCCCCCTCCGTGCGTCCCGCCTCGCCGCGGATCAGGGATCCCGACTCATGGATCGGGATATGGAGCCCCGCGGCCGACACCATCACCGAGTCGAGGCTTGCCCCGGGGGATCGCCCGAGGCGGAGCTCCGAGGCAATGGCGCTGGGGGCCGGGCGCCCGGATGCCGGGTCAACCACCTGAACCACCCTGGAGAGGTCGCTTCCCAGGGCCTCCCGCTCCGGGATTCCCGTGAGCAGTTCGGCGGCGGGGTTCATGAAGACGATACGGCCCCGGGAGTCCGTGGCGATGACCCCATCCCGGATGCTTCGCAGTGTGGCTCGGAACCAGCGTTGGGACTCAGCCAGCCTTCGCTCCAGGGCGGCATGGCAAAGCGCCAGCTCGATGGACATCGAGAGCTCGCGATCCTGGAACGGCTTCATCACGTAGGCCAGAGGGTGTGTCCGTTTCGCCCGATCGAATGTGGCAGGGTCGGAGTGCGACGTGACGTACACAACCGGAATCCGGAGCTCATCGTTGATGGCGGTCGCGGCCTCCACCCCGTCGAGCCCGGGCTTGAGCTGGATGTCCATGAGGACCAGGGCGGGCCGGAGCTTGCGGGCGAGAAGGATGGCCTCCTCGCCGGAGGAGGCGATTCCCGCGACGACGTATCCGGCGCGGCTCAGGCGGGCCGAAAGATCCGCGGCGATGATCGCCTGATCCTCCACGATCAGGAGGCGACGGGGGCCGCCTCCCTCGGCGAGGAGGGCCGGGCGCGGTTCTTCGGCCAGCGGCGCCTCGGACTCCCCGCGGGCCGCGACAATTGACGCGACGGGGGCGCCGGGAAGGGTGAAGAAGAAGGTCGCCCCCTCCCCCGGCTCGGCCTCCGCCCAGATCCTGCCCCCATGGCGTTGAACCACGCGTTTCGAGGTGGCCAACCCGAGCCCCTGTCCCTCGAACTCCTCCGAGGAATGGAGGCGCTGGAAAGGGGAAAAGAGCCGGTAGGCGTACTTCATGTCGAACCCCGCCCCGTTGTCGCTCACATAATAGACACAGCCCCCCGCACCGACATGTGCCCCGACCTCGACGCGGGGACTGGCGACCCTTCGACTGTACTTCAGCGCGTTTGACAGGAGGTTCATCCAGACCTGGCGGACCAGTTGCGCGTCCCCGTGTGCGGCCGGGAGAGCGCAACCACCACGGCAGGCTGGTCGGGGTGCTCCGGGCGGAGCCCAAGCTCCCGCAGGCAATCCTCCACCAGGCCGTGCATATCGATCTCCCGCTCCTCCAGGTCGTGTCGCTGGATCCGGGCGAGCCGCTGGAACGCGTCGAGCATCGTCCCCATGCGGGCAGTGCCATCCTGGATGAAGCGGACCAGCCGGCCGGACTCATCGTCGCCCGAGCGTTCGGCCACCCGAAGGGCGAGCATCTCCGCAAACTCCCGCACATTGGCGAGCGGGGCCCGAAGATCGTGGGACACCGCCCCGGTGAACTCCTCCAGGTCACCCATCGCCCGGGTGAGCTCCTGGGTCTGCTTTCTCACCTCGCGGTCGAGGCAGGAGTTCAGTTCCTGGAGGCGGGCCTCGTTTCTCATCCGCTCGGTGGCATCCCGGAACACCACCACCGCCCCCTGCACCTGGCCGTCGGGACCGCGGATGGGGGCGGCCGAATCGTCGATGAAGAAGGCCTCCCGTCCACGTGGCTGCAGCATGGTGTGGCGGTCGATGTGCACCACCATCCCGTCCCGCATCGCCTGCGCCGCGGGGTTCGGGATCGGGCGTCCGGAGGCATGCTCCACCAGGGGAAAAACCTCCTCGAAGGGCCTCCCCACCGCGTCCGCGGAGGCCCATCCAGTGAGCTCCTCGGCATGCGGGTTCATCAACGAGATCCCCCCCGCCGCGTCGACGGCGATCACGGCATCACCGATGCTGTTGAGGGTCGTGGTCATCCATCGCTCCATCTGGCGGACCCGGGCCTCGGACCGGTGCCGGTACATGGCCACCTCAATCCCGACGCGAAGCTCACGGTCGTCGATCGGCTTCAACAGGTACCCGTACGGTTCCGTGCCGCAGGCGAGCCCCACGGTGTGGGAGTCCGTATGGCTGGTGAGGTAGAGGACCGGGATGTCGAGCCGCGACTGGATCCAGCGGGTCGCCTCGATCCCGTCCATCTCCCCCTTGAGGACGATGTCCATGAGGATCAGGTCGGGGCGGAGCCGGGAGGCCAGGGCGCAGGCCTCCTCCCCCCCGGCGACAATCCCCGCGCACTCGTGGCCAAACGACTGGACCATCCGCTCGAGGGCGGCGGCAATGATGGCTTCGTCCTCTACGATCAGGATTCGGTAGGTGCTCATGGGATGTGATGGAATGGCCCGGGGAATGGAGGGCGGTCAGTGGGAACGGCGTCGTTTCAGTTCACGGAAGGAGAGCTGGAATTCTAGTCCCGGGGCACGGGCCCGGACCTCCATGCGTCCCTCGAGCTGCCCGGTGAGAATCTTCACCAAGTGGAGACCGAGCGAGGGGCAGGTCCGCCAGTCAAGCCCCGCGGGAAGCCCCACCCCGTCGTCCGCCACCCGCAGGGCCACCTCTCCATCCGCGATGCCCGGCGCAAGGGTCACCACGATGCGGCCGTTGCGCCCCTCCGGAAAGGCGTGCTTGAGGCTGTTGGAGATCAACTCGTTGACGATCAGCGCAAGGGGCACGGCGGTATCCACCCCGAGGGGGACGAGCTCGGCCGTGACGTCGATCTCCACGCACTCGGGTCGCGGGGCGTAGGTCGGGACGAGGATGTCGACCAGGGTCCGGATGTATTCCCCGAAATCGATGCTGGAGAGGGTGTTGGCGCGGTACAGCTTCTCGTGGATGAGGGCCATCGACCGGACGCGGTTCTGCCCCTCGCGAAAAATGCCCCGCGCCTCAGGGTTCTTGATGTAGTCGCTCTGGAGCTGCAGCAGGCTGGAGATCAGCTGCATGTTGTTCTTCACCCGGTGATGGATTTCCTTGAGAAGGGTTTCCTTCTCCCGAAGCGATGCCGCGATGCGGTCCTCGGCCTGCTTCCGGGCGCGGATGTCGATGATTGTGGAGAGGACGTAGGCCCGCCCGTTGATCCGGAGCGGGCTCAACCCGATCTCGACGGGGACCTCGCTCCCGTCCTTGCACAAGGCGTAGAGATCACGACCCGCCCCCATCGGCCTCGCTGTGGGGGCGGACAAAAACCCCTGGCGGAGCCTCGGATGGTGGGCGCGATATCGCTCCGGCAGCAGGAGATCGATCCCCCGCCCGACAAGCTCGACCCGGTCGTAGCCGAAAAGCTGCTCGGTCTGCGAGTTCACCAGGGAGATCAGCCCGGCCTCATCCACCATCAGGATCGCCTGGGGGGCACCTTCCACGAGGGAGCGGAACATCTCGCCGCTCTCGCGGAGCTGGGCGTTCGCCAACTCCAGGGCGGCCGTCCGCTCCTGCACCCGCGCCTCAAGCTCGTCGTTCAGCCGATGGAGGGATTCCTCCACCCGCTTGCGCTCGGTGATGTCGCGAACGAAGAAGAAGATGTATTCGTGCCCGTCGAACTCCACGAAGTTCGACTCCACCTCCACGGGGAACTCCCGGCCCTCCTTGTGCCGGAAACAGGACTCGAAATGGCTGTGACGGGTTGTGCGGAGGATCTCCCAGTGCGGAGCCCACCGGCTCGGGTGCATGTCGACGCGGAGATCGAACTTGTGCATCCCCAGGAGCTCCGCTTCGGTGTATCCCAGCATCCGGCAGGTCGCCTGGTTGACGCGGCGAATGATGCCATCCGCCCCGACCCAGAAGGTGGCCACCGAGGCATGGTTCACTGAGGCGTCGCTGAAGCGGAGATGCCGGTGCGTTTCCTCCATCTCCTGTGTCCGCTCCCGCATGCGCCCCTCCAGGAGCTGGTTGGCGGCGCGGAGGGAGGCCCCGGCCTGGATAAGGGGGGTGAGCTCCAGGAACGTGAGCAGCACCGATCGGTCGTCGCCCCCCCCCACCCGGACGGCGCGCCGGAGGAAGGGACGCTCCTCGGGGGTCGTCACGGGACGATCAGGGGCCGCTCCCACGGCTGCCGCCGAGCGAACGGCGTCGAGCAGGGAGTCGTCGCCCCCACGGTAACGGAGGGCCTGGAGCGGGAGGGGGAGCGGGGATCCGGGGAAATCGAAGAGCGTCTCAGCACCCGGGCTGGCCATCCGGACAAGCAGGTCGCCATCGAGGAGGATCGTCACGATCCCCATCGAGCGAGCGAGCGAGTCAACCTCTCCGTTGGTCTCCATCCGATGCGAGCTTGCGCGGCGAGTCTGCGGCTCGCGCGAACCGCCGCGCTGTGGAACAACCCCTGTCCTGGCCGCCCGCTATAACCCGGTTCGGTGGGCAGGGCAACAGGTTTGTGGGATGGATGGGGCGGGCGCAACAGACCGACCACCGTCGGTGAGGTCAGCGTTCACACGCGTTGCCGGGGCGGCTCGTCGGAGACTCGCCCTGCCGCCGGAGGCCGGGGTGGCGGGAGCCCAGATTCCAAGGGCCCACCGGCTCCTGCCGCACGCAATTCTGATCAGCCCGCGGTGAGGGCGGCCCGCGCGTCGTCCGCGGTGCCGGTCTTCTCCAGGAAGTAGTCGTATCCTCCGACATAGGGGGTCACCTGCCCCGCATTGACGTGGAGAACCTTGGTGGCCAGGTGACGGATGAAATGGACGTCGTGGGAAATGAACACCAGGGTCCCCTCGTACCGCTCGAGAGCAAGGGTGAGCGACTCGACGGTGTGAATGTCGAGGTGGGTTGTCGGCTCGTCCATGAGGAGGAGGTTGGGCGGATCGACCAGGAACTTCACGAGGTTCAGGCGGCTCTTCTCCCCCCCGCTGAGGACGGCGGTCTTTTTGTGGATGTCGTCCTTGCGGAACATGAACGACCCCAGAATGGCCCGCGCCTCGTCCTCGCGCATCGCAGGCGAGCTGGCGAGCACCTCCTCCAGGACGCTCTTCTCGGCGTCGAGGGTGGCGGCGCGGTGCTGGCTGAAATAGCCGATCTTGGCGTTGTGCCCCAGATCCCGCTCCCCCTTCTGGAATTCCACAACTCCGGCCAGGATCTTCAGCAGGGTCGATTTCCCCGCGCCGTTGGGCCCGACCAGCACCGTCCGCTCCCCCCGCTCAATCGTCAGGTCGAGGCCGTTGTAGACGACGTTCGCCCCATAGGCCATGTGGATCCCCTCGAGGGAAATCGCCCGCTGCCCCCCCCGCGGGGGCTGGGGAATCTGAAAACGGAACGGCTTCCGGGGGGCGATCGGCTTCTCGATCAGCTCCATCCGCTCGATCTGCTTCAGCTTCGCCATCGCCTGCGACGCCTTGGAAGGGATGGCCCGGAAGCGATCAGCGAACTCCTGGAGCGCCTGGATTTCCTTCTGCTGGTTCTTGTAGGCCGCCACCTGCTGCTCGTAGCGCTCCTCGCGCTGGCGGAGATAGTCGGTGTAATCCCCGGTGTAGGGGATCAGCCGGCGTTCGGAAATCTCGTGCACCTGGGTCACCACCTCGTCCATGAACTGGCGGTCATGGGAGATGAGGAGCAGCGCCCCGGAGTAGTTCTTCAGGTAGTTCTGGAGCCAGAGGAGCGAGAGGAGATCGAGGTGGTTCGTCGGCTCGTCGAG
>DMJJ01000241.1 GCA_003452185.1 Verrucomicrobiales bacterium
AAAACCAGGGATTCACCATCGCCCTGAACGACAAGGGGGAGGGAAACCGCCCGGAGTCCGACCGGCTCTGGACCTGCAAAAAGTTCTCCCCGGACTGCAGCACGCCGGTGGTGTACCGGGGCAAGGTGTTCTTCGTGCGGGATGACGGCATGGCCTCCTGCCTCGACCTGAAAACCGGGACGCCGCACTGGCAGGAGCGCCTGTTCAGCGCCAATGTGAAGGTCTCGCCCGTCGCCGCCGAGGGACGCATCTACTTCACGAGCGGGCAGGCCAACTGCTACGTGGTAAAGGCCTCCGAGAAATTCGAGCTCCTCGCCACCAACGAGCTCAACGAGTACACGGTCAGCACCCCGGCAATCAGCGGCGGACACCTCTTCCAGCGGACGGAGAAGCACCTCTACTGCATCGGCAAGTAACCCCGCATGCAATGAGCGCAAGCCTTCCCCCAGCCGACATCCGGCGCCACTTCGGAAGCGACAACTACGCCGGCGTCTGCCCCGAGGTCTGGGAGGCGCTCCACGCCGCGGACGCCGATCATGTCCCGGGCTACGGCGACGATCCCCACACCGCGCGCGCGCAGGGACTCTTCCGGGAGCTGTTCGAGACCGATTGCGAGGTCCATTTCGTCTTCAACGGCACCGCGGCCAACTCCCTTGTCATCGCGGCCGCCTGCGAGCCGTTCCACGCCGTGATCTGCCACGCCTTCTCGCACGTGGAGACCGACGAGTCCAACGCCCCGGGGTTCTTCGCCCACGGGGTGAGGACGCTCCCGATCGACTCCCCCTTCGCAAAGCTTCTGCCGGCCGACGTCGACCGGGTCTGCCGCAACCGCCGCGATATTCACGCCTCGGCCCCACGGGTCGTCAGCCTCACCCAAGCGACGGAACTCGGCACCGTTTACCGGCCCGGGGAGATTCGCGCGCTTGCCGAGGTGGCGCACGCTGGAGGGATGCTCCTGCACATGGACGGGGCCCGGTTCGCCAACGCCGTCGCCTCCCTGGATCTCTCCCCGGCCGACGTAACCTGGCGGGCCGGGGTCGATGCGCTTTCCTTCGGCGGAACCAAGAACGGGATGCTGGGGACCGAGGCCGTCGTGCTCTTCAACCCCGAGCTGAGGCGAGCGTTCAAGAGGCGTTGCAAACAGTCGGGGCAACTGGCCTCGAAGATGCGGTTTCAGGCGGCTCAATGGATCGGGATGCTCTCGGGCGGAGCCTGGCTGGCACGGGCCCGTCACGCCAATTCGATGGCCGCCCACCTCGCCTCCCGCATCCCCGAGATCCCGGGGGCCAGGGTCCTGTATCCCCGGGAGGCGAACGCTGTGTTCGTGGATCTCCCTGCGGCTCTGGCAGAACGGCTCTGGTCGAGGGGCTGGCGCTTTTACAACGACGTCGGCCCCGGGGGGGCCCGTCTCATGTGTGCCTGGAATACCTCACGCTCCGATGTGGATCAGTTCGTGAGTGATGCTACGTTACTGGCAGCCCCTTGAGCCCGGGGCTGCCGGCAACGTGGACACAAGGAACGAACAGGGTCGTCGGGTGCGGGTCTTGTTCGACGAGGCCCACAGCGAGAGCTGGTCGATCTCCCGTGCACGGGCGCGCGAGATCAGCCCCGGGTACCCGGAGTATTCGTCCTACGAGACCGCGGCGGCGCTCCTCTCCGCCCGGGAGTTCGCCCCCGAGCGCAACACCGACCTGCCGCTCCTCCGCGACCGCCTCCAACAGGTTGACCTCCTGGCGCTCCTCCACCCGTGCGACCCCCGGTGGGAACGGACGGTCTCCGACCGCTCCCCCAAACTCTCGCCGGACGAAGTCCTCGCCATCCAGTCGTGGGTGGCGGAGGGGGGAGGGCTCCTTGTGGTCACGGAGTACGAGCACGACAAGTACGGGGACAACCTCAACGAGCTCCTCGCCCCCTTTGGACTCTCCATCGAGAACACCACGGTGCTCGATCGCGAAGGATGCCGTTCCGGAAACCCTGCGTGGGTCCCGGGCCACCGGGCTCCCTCGCCGCTCGGACATCGGCTGACGATCGGGGCGGAATCCGTCTGCTTCTACCAGGCCGGCACCTGCACCACCCAATCCCCGGATGCCCGTTATGTCCTTCTCACCGGCCCCCGCGCCACCCCGCCCAGCGCCGGGCTCGTGGCCGCCGCCCCCTACGGCAAGGGCCGGGTGGTGGTGGTGACCGACTCCCTGCTCTTTGGAGACGACCACATCACCTCCCCCGACCACCAGCAACTCTGGTTGAACCTCTGTTACTGGCTTGCGGCCCCTGCGTTCGACCGGTTCCAGTCCCCGTGGAGCCCCGGCCCTACGGCGCTCTCCGATCCCTGGCTCGAGCTGAAGGGGGCCGTCAACGAGCTGCGGCTCCTCCAGCAGGGGGACGGGAGCGTCGACCCCCAGCACCAGCCGGCAGCCCACGCGCTCTCCGCCCGCATCGGGGCCTCCCTCCAGGCCCTGGGCCCACGCTTCCACCACCAGCAGCCCTACCTCCAGGCGGTGCTCGCGGACCTGGACCGATGGACGGGAGGGGGATTCCTGAAGCCCGACTTCGCCGCCTCGCTGGCCGCCTACAACCCCCAGGACCACCGGGTCGATGGGAGCGAGAACCTGGTGTTCTTCCCCCTCTACACCCCCAACGCCTCGCTGGAAACCCGGTTTGAGGCGCTGCTCCTCCGCGTCCCCTGGCCCGGGTGGCTGGCCGACCTGGAGCGAACCCGGTATCCAAACCCGAAGTTCGCCCCAGCCCACCTCGTCGACTTCACGGCGGGATACGCAAGCGAGTGTGCGGTGCTCTTTCCCGAAACCGTCTCGGTGTCCGGGAAGCCGACCCACCAATTTGCAACGATCTTTTGCGACCGTGAGGCTCGTCGCCTGCAGGCGACCGCCCGTCGGGCCATCGAGTGCGTCGACCTCGCGGCGCCCCCCGAGGTCGAGTGCCTGCTGGCCTCCCTGTCGGTGCTGCAGGATGCCCTCGCCCTCTGGGACCTGGTCCACGATCAAGCCCATAGCCTGGGGGAGCTCCCCTTCGACCCCTTCATGATCCGGCAGCGATCCCCCTTCTGGGTCTACGCCCTTGAGGAACTGAGGGTCGATCTGCGGGCGTTCGGCGAGGCCATGAAGCTCAAGGCCTCGGGATGTCCCCTGGCCCAGTATGTCCCGTACGCGATCCTGCTCGACCGGGTGTTCCGGTTCCCGCTCTCGGGTACCCGGGTGAAGAACTACGACGGCCTGGCCGGGCAGCTCCTCTTCGCCTTTCTCCACGAGCGGGAGGTGGTGTGCTGGTGCGACAACATCCTTTCCATCCGGTGGGCCGAGCTGCCGGGGGCCGTTGAGGAGCTTCGACGGGAGATCGCCGCCCTCTACCGCCACGGGGCCAACTGCTCCCGGCTCGCCTTCTGGATCGAGGCCCACGATCTGGTCGCCCGGTACGTGAAGCCGAACATCGCCTCGCGCTGGAGCCGCGGGAACCGGGCCATCGACAGCGAGGCCGACCCGGCCAAATGGATCGCCCTGGTGCAGGAGGACGAGTTCCCGCTTGGGAGTTTTCACCTCAACCTCAAGCGGCGGATGGGAGACGTCCGGTGGGCTGGGCGGATTGACGAACGGGTTCGGCATCGTTGAGCCCTCCCGCCGCCCCAAGGCAGGCACCCCAGTGAGCGCGGTCCCAAAAAAGGGAAAAAGTGCGGCCCCCTCTCTTGCGTTCCTTGCGACCTCTTGCGGCATCCCGATCTCCCTCGTATCCCGCGGCCCTCCCGGAAATGGGTTGGCAGCCGGGGCTCCGGCCCTACACTGGGCCGAAGCAATCAAACCTCCCCCCCATCCATGGACGCCATCACCCTGCGATGCCCTTCCTGCGGCGCCCCTGCCGCGACCGATGCGCCAAACTGTGACCACTGTGGCGCCCGGCTCGCCACCGCCGCCTGCCCCAAGTGCTTTCACCTGATGTTCCAGGGCTCCCGCTTCTGCCCCTCCTGCGGGGCCGAAGGGGTGGAGTGGAAGGGGGAGCCTGCCAGCCTCCCCTGCCCCTCCTGCCGCGAGCCGATGATGGAGGGGATGGTGGGCAGGAACAGGATCAGCCAGTGCGGGCGCTGCAACGGGATGTGGCTCGGCACCGAAA
>DMJJ01000239.1 GCA_003452185.1 Verrucomicrobiales bacterium
AACTGGTAGTCGGCGACGCCTGCCAGGGTGAACCCGAGCTCCTGGGTGTCGTCCCAAACCTCGTACCGAAGGCTGCTGTCGGAGTTTCCCCCTACCGCCAGGAACGAGCTCGAGGAGGCATCCGGATTCCCCTCCAGAATGAACTCCAGGGTGCCATCCCCGGCCGCCGGGCCGAAGTCGAACGGGGCGCCTCCCGTGCCGTCGAGGCGGACCGGGGCGAGGAGCCGGGCGATGGGCGCTTTGCCTCCGGCCGCTGTGACGTCGATTGCGGCATCGTAGGCATTGAGCGCGGGGCGGGCGGCGCCGAGGAACGCTGTCGCGTGGCGAAGGATGGCCTCCGGCGTCGGAGGGTCGTCATAGACCGTGACCCTGTGGATGGTTCCCGTCATGGCCTCCGATCCGTCCGGGTTTGCGCCGAGCCATCCCTTGCCGGCCGGCATCGCGAACCCGGAGCCGACCCCCTGGGCCTCCCCGGCGCGGCGCCCGTTGACATAAAGCGTCATGACGAGCCCCGCGGAATCCCAGACGTAGGTGAGATGCGTGGGCCACGCGGAGCTGGGGATCCCGGGGCTGAAGAGGTAATCCTCCACGTGGTTCAGGGTGAACCCATATTGCGCGGTCTCGTACCAGGCTTCGAACCGGAGGCTGCTCTCCGCGTTTTCACCCACCGCGAGGAACGAGGTCACCCCCGCCGAGGGATCCCCCTCAACAATGAACTCGATCGCCACATCCCCCGCGACCGGCCCGAAATCAAAGGGCGCCCCTCCCGATCCGGTGAGGATCGCGGGTTGGGCCAGCCGTGCCGTTGGGGTGAGGCCGGCGTGGGCATCGGCCTCGATCGCGGCATCGTAGCCGGCCAGGTTGGGGTCGACGTAGACCGTGAGACGGGACTCCGCGGTGGCGACATCATTCCAGGCGGTCAGAACGTACGGGGTGGTTACCTCTGGGGAGACCGTGACGGAGGATCGTCCCGTGACATCCACCCCGTTCAGGGAAAGCTTCTTCGTGCTCTGAAGCTCCCAGCTCAGCGTGGCTGAGCTTCCGGGGAGGAGGTGCGCGGCGGTGGTGGTGAAGGAGGTGATCACCGGCGGGTGGAGCACGTCTGTGAACCCGCGGGCGTGCCGAAGCACGGCGGCCTCCTCCAGGCGGCTGTCGTAAACCGTGACCCTGTAGATCGTCCCCGCCATTCGCTCCCCCCCGGACTCATTAAGGCCGAGTCGCCCCAGGCCGCGCGGCATTGCAAACGAGGCATCCACGTTGGTCGTCGTCCCCGCCAGCACCCCGTTGACGTAGAGGCTCATGGTGGCGGATCCGGCGCTCCAGGCGTAGGCGACATGGGTGGGCTGCTGGGGTGAGGAAACCCCCGGGGTGAAGGGATAGTCGGCCACGGCCCCCTGGCTGAAGCCGAGCTGGCCGGTGTTGTCCCAGAGCTCAAACCGAAGGCTGCTCTGGAAGTTTTCCCCAACGGCCAGGAAGGAACTGTTGTTCACGGAGGGGTCGCCCTTGAGAATGAACTCGATGGTGACATCGTCGGCGGTGTCGCCGAAGTCGAACGACGTCTGGCCCGTCTTGGGCAGGATCACCGTGGAGGCCAGGGTTGCGACGGGGGTGAGCCCTGCAGCCATGTCCGCCGCGATCGCCGCGTCGTAGCCGTTCACCGCCGGCAGCACCTCGGCGTCGAAGGCGTCGGAATGCCGCTGGAGGGTTGCCTCGTCGAGGATTGTGTCGTAGGCCGTGACGCGGTAGATCACCCCGGTCATTGCCTCGGTCCCGTCGGCATTGACCCCAAGCCATCCCGCCCCGGCCGGCATCACGAACCCGGGGTCGACCTCAGCCACCGTGCCGGCAAGTTTCCCGTTGCGGTAGAGCTTCATGGTGGCGGTCGCCGGATCCCACACATAGGCCAGGTGGGTCGGTCGCGCGGGGGAGGGGACCCCGGGGGCGAACTGGTAGTCGGCCACCTGCGCCTGGGTGAAACCAAGCTCCCCCGTGTTGCTCCAGACCTCATAGCGGAGGCTGCTCTTGGGGTCGGCCCCGACCGCGAGGAACGAGCTGTCGCTGGCGGAGGGGTCACCCTCAAGGATGAACTCCAGGGTGGCATCCCCCGAGAGCGCCCCGAAATCAAACGCCACCCCTGCGCTGCCCGAGAGCGTGATCGCGCTGGTGAGCGACGCCACGGGAAGCACCCCGGCCGCCGCGTCGGCCGCGATCACGGCATCGTAGTTCTCGAGAGGCACCTGCCCCAGCAGGCGTCCCACAAGGAGCGGGCCGGCGCAGGCAATCATCCCAAACCATCGCAGGAGGGGGAGCGGACGGGAGCCTCTTCGAACCAAGGAGTGCTGGAGTGTGAACGTCATGTTGAGTGGGATTGGCTTCTGCACTTCGGTGAGGACCCTCCGATGCGTGAAACGAGTCGCCGACCCGGCAACCGTTCAATCCGATTCCTGACACGCAAGCGGGAGAGCCCGGATAACCCGATCTTGTAGCACGCCCCCGGTCGCATGACAACGTTTTGAGCGTGTGCATCTTTTGTTACTGCCGTTGCAAGATCCGGGGGAGGGCGTGGCGGCACTCGAGGCGTGCTTGGCGCGGCCCGCGACACGTCTCTCCGGATCGGCTCAGGGAGATTCGCAGGGGGGCCCGGGGAAGGCTGTAGTCTTAAGGTTTTCTTAGCCGTTGACGGGGTGGTTTCCTGGCATGCAGGATCGCGCGCGATTCGAACTGATTTCCTCGACTCATGCGCATCCTCATTATCGAAGATGAACCGCAGTTGGCGCGTCATGTGTCCAGCGCGCTGGTCCGTCACGGGCATGAGGTGTCGGTGGTCAACGACGGGGTGGCCGGGTTGGCGGCTGCCCAGGAGCGGCGTCCCGATCTCCTGTTGCTGGACTTGAACCTTCCCGGGATGGAGGGGTTGGCGGTTTTGGGGAGGCTGCGCGACGCCGGGGTTCAGGTGCGCGTGATGATCCTGACCGCCCGAGCCGAGGTGGAGCATCGGATCAAGGGGTTGAAGGCCGGGGCGGATGACTACCTGACGAAGCCGTTTGCGATGGAGGAGATGGTCGCACGGGTTGAGGCACTCGGGAGGCGGAGGGCGACCTCAGCCCCGGGGGATCACCTGGAGGTGGCCGACCTGCAGATGGACGTGCGTCGGCGCCGGGTGGCTCGGGGCGGCAAGAGCATCAGCCTCTCTCCGCGTGAATTCGAGGTGCTGCAGACTTTGATGGAGGAGCCGGGACGGGTCTTTTCCCGGACCGAGCTCTGTGAGCGGGTGTGGCATCGGGACCACGAATATGACACCCGGACGGTGGAGATCTTCATTGCCCGGCTTCGCAAGAAGGTCGATTCCGGGTTTGAGCTTCCCCTGATTCATACTGAGCGGAGTCTTGGGTACACGGTTCGGGCCCCCGAGGGGGTGGCTGGGGAGGGGCGTTCATGAGGTGGACTGGGGGACCCGGGTGCGTGGGGGGGGCGTGGCGTTGTGCCTGGCTGCTGGCCGTGGGGTTGTGGTTGGGCGGGTGGGGGCTGTCGGATGCCCGGGGCGACTCCGTCCTGGAGGGGTTGGTCCCTCTGCCCAAGTCCCACACCCTCCCGGTGATGAACCAGCGATACGAAATTGTGGCCCGTGGAGGGGTTCTGGCCCCCCGTCCACCGGTGGCGATCCTGTATCTTGAGGGGGCGTTCACCAATCCCCCTCCGCCGGTGGTGCAGCGGGTGCTGCAGAAGGAGTACATGTTCCTCCCGGGGTTGCTGCCGGTGCAGGTTGGAACCCGGGTGGAGTTTCCGAACCTCGATCCGACCTACCACAATGTGTTCAGCTATTCTTCCCCCAAGCGATTCGACCTCGGGCGCTATCGTCCCGAGGACCGCCCGGTGCCGTACCAGGTGTTTGAGAAGCCGGGGCTCGTCACCCTGCGGTGTGACATCCATGAGCACATGCGGGGGCTGATCCTCGTGGTGGAGACCCCGTACTTTGCGCTCAGCGACACGGAAGGCCGTTTCCACCTCCCGGGGCTTCCCCCGGGGCGGCACACGCTGAAGGCGTGGCTCGACAGCCGGACCACGCTTCAGGTGCCGGTCACGGTGATTGCGGGGACCACGAACCGGGTTGTGTTCCAATGAGCCGCGCCCTGCCGATTCAGGGCGATCCCGTCGTGAGCTTCCGGAGGCGGCTCTCCCTTGCGATGATGCTGGTGGCGGCCGCCGTCACGGTGGTGACCCTTTACTTCGCGGAGCGCCGGCTGGCGCAGGATGCCGAGCGGGAGTTTCGCTCCGATTTCGAATCCGAGCTCGTCGCGGTCCAGAAGGTGCGCGAGGTGCGTCATCAGGCGCTCGCCGGCCTGTGCCGGTCGATTGTCAAGAAGCCGAGGATCCATGCCGCGATCGAGGACGATGCGCTGGATCTCCTGTACCCCAGCGCCCGGGACGAGCTGCGCGACCTGATGAAGCCCGAGGGGGTGGATCTCTCCCTCACGCCGCTGCCCCCGCTGATGGCTGTGTTTTATCGGTTTCTCAACGCGAAGGGCGGGGTGATCTCCGCGACCGGGGCCCCGGAGGCCGGGAGCCTGAGCGCTGCCGAGGAGGCCCAGGTCTCCCTTCCCGGGCTGTCGCGTGAGGAGCAGGTGGCCTATTGCACCCGGAGGACCGCGCGGCACACCGTCGACCTGCTGGAGGTGATCGTCCTCCCGATCGTCTCCGACGAGAACCAGGAGATGATCGCTGCGCTGGCGGTGGGGTTCCCCGCCATCCAGCCGCCGGCCGGGCCCGCCACCCGGAGGCTCTGCGGCGGAATCTGGGTTGGCGGGACATTTCATCCGACCTCCCCCGACGGGCCGACTCCGGAGCTCGTGGCCCGTGAACTCTCGCAGGGCCTCTTGCAGGAGGACCACCCTCTGGTCCACCGGACGGTCCAGCTCGGGGGGGAGGACTGCCTCCTCTTCTACCGGAGGCTCAACCCGGGATCGAAGTTCTCCCCGGCCTACGAGGTGAGCCTCTTCCCGCTCTCGGCCCTGGGGTCGCGGCAGACCCAGCTTCGCCTCCAGATTTTGGGAGCCGGGGGGTTGCTTCTCGCGGGCGGGCTCCTGGTGAGTCACTTTCTGTCGATCCGGCTCGCCGTCCCGGTCGAGCGAATGGCGGTCGCCTCCGAGGAGCAGCGCATCCAGAGACAGCGTGCAGAGGCTGCCCTGGAGCTGACGAACGAGGGGCTGCGGCGGGCGGTCCGGTTCTCGGCGGACGCCTCCCACCAGCTCAAGACTCCGGTCTCGGTGATGCGGGCGGGGCTGGAGGAGTTGCTCACGCGCCAGGATCTGCCCGTGCAGGCGCGGGCTGAGATCGGGGACCTGGTGCACCAGACCTACCGCCTGAGCTCCCTGATCGAGGACCTCCTGCTGCTGGCCCGGATGGATGCCGGACGGCTCCAGCTGGAGCTTGGCCCGATCGACCTATCGCTCCTCATCGATGCCCTGCGGGACGACTTTGAGGCAATCCCCGACGCCCGGGGCGTTGCGCTCTCAATCGACATCCCCCCCGGGCTGCACGTCCTGGGGGAGCAGCGTTACACGAGCATCATCC
Source organism: Verrucomicrobiales bacterium (assembly GCA_003452185.1). Taxonomy (GTDB): domain Bacteria; phylum Verrucomicrobiota; class Verrucomicrobiia; order Limisphaerales; family UBA11320; genus UBA11320. The sequence goes on from DMJJ01000239.1 coordinate 5,572, forward strand.
TGGAGAACCTCCTGGAGAATGCCCGGAAGTACAACTGTCCCCATGGGCGGATCGCGATCCGGGCCCGCGTCGAGGGGCCTGAGGTGATGATCACCCTGGGGAACACCGGGCGGCCGATCCCTGCCGCGATGCAGGGTCGCCTGTTCGAGCGGTTTGACCGGGGGGATGTCGGCGAGAACATCCCGGGTCATGGACTTGGGCTGAACCTCGCGCGGGAGCTCGCCCGCATTCACAAGGGGGACCTTCGCCTGGCGGGATCGCAGGCCGATTGGACGGAGTTCGAGCTGACCCTGCGATGGGCGGAGCGCCCGGCCGCTCCCGATGCCCATGCCTGCGAACCCTTTCCCCCCGTTGCCTGAAGGGCCCATGAATTTCCTACGATCCCTGACCTGGTTGCTGCTCCCGGCCTCGGTGCTCCGCGCCTCCGCCTCTCTGGACGAGGCCCTCGACCGTGTCGACGAGCGGCTCACGGTGTCCAGCTGGGGCGGGCGGGTTCGCACCCGCCTGAGCGGCACCCTGGATCTTGAGGCCTACCAGGTGGAGCAGCCTCCGCCGGGGCTTCTCCAGACCGGGGCGCACCAGCTTCTCATCCCGCGCCTGACGCTCTTCCTGGATTCGCAGATCGGCCCGAAGCTGTACGCCTTTGCCCAGTTCCGGGCCGACCGGGGATTCGATCCCTCGGACACACCGGCCGAGGTCAGGGCGGATGAGTATGCCGTCCGGTACACCCCGTGGGAGGATGGACGGGTGAGTTTCCAGGCGGGAAAGTTCGGCACCGTGGTGGGCAGCTGGCGGCAGCGGCACCTCTCGTGGCAGAACCCGTTCATCACCGCTCCCATGGCGTATGAGCAGATCCTGGGGATTTACGACGGCGAGGCCCCTTCCTCCTTCAGGGACATCGTGTATGTGGAGCCGGGATCCCGGTACGAATACAACCCCCTGATCTGGGGCCCCTCGTACACGTCGGGGTTTCAGGTGGCCGGGGTTTGGGGGGCGTTCGAGTACGCGGCCGAGCTCAAGAACGCGGCCCTCTCCTCGAGGCCGGAGGCGTGGGATTTCACCGACACGGGGTTCGCCCATCCCACGATCAGCGCCCGGCTCGCCTACCGGCCGAGTCCGATGTGGTGCTTCGGGGTCTCGGGGAGCGAGGGGAGCTACATGCGCCCGGAAGCCGTCCCGACGTTCCCGGACGCAACCGGCATCGGTGACTACCGCCAGTACCTCCTTGGGCAGGAGGCGTCGTTTGCCTGGCACCACTTTGAGTTCTGGGCCGAGGTCTTCGAGGGGCGGTTCGAGATCCCGCGGTACGGGAATGCCGACACGGTCTCCGGCTACCTCGAGGGCCGCTACAAGGTGACGCCGCAGCTCTACGTGGCGATGCGATGGAACCAGCAATGGTTCGGGGAGATCCGCAACGACTCCGGTCGCATGCGTTCCTGGGGCTACGAGCTTCGCGGGCTCGACACCGCGGTCGGCTTCCGTCCCACAGCGCACACCCAGATCAAGCTCCAGTGGAGCGTTCACCAGACGACCTGGCGCCAGCTGGAAAACGCCCACACGCTCGCGGCCCAGTTCACCCTCCGCTTCTGACGCGTGCCCCGCCCCGACACGCGGGGCTCCCCTGCCGTGCGGTAACAAGCCCGTTACCGTCTCCCCGTTGAAGTCCCGCCGTGGGAAGCCGAATGTCTCCGCGGATGAACGTGCAACCTCAGTCCCGGACCCGGCTCCAGATTTCCTGGCGCCCCGTGCGCTGGGTTGCCGCCATCCAGATAATCCTGGCACGCGCGGCTTGTGCTCGCGCAGAGGGGTGTTGGGGTGAACCAAACCACACGTTGACACCCAAAAGTGATACACCCATCGATTCCACAGGTCTGCCGCACCGCCCCTCCGGCGTTTGGCGGACTGAACCCACTCCCCCTTGGCCCGGCCCGTAGCGGACCCCGTGCGGGAGTCCCGCTCCTTGCCCTGGCCGGCGGCCTCCTCCTCTCCGGCCTCGCCGCCCCGGCCCAGAGCTACCACTCGAACGATCTGACCCCGGCCGGCACCGCGTCCGGCAAGCTGAACAGCCTTTCCGGCGGACGGCAGGTCGGTGGCGCCATCCCCACGGGCGCCTACTACTCCCATGCCGTGCTGATGGCAGGGAACGCCCTCTCCGCCGTGGACCTGCATCCGGCGGGAACGGCCTACTACTACTCGATGGCCACCTGCGCCGATGATCTCCAGCAGGGGGGATGGGCCTACTCGATGGCGGGCGGGGTTCATGCCCTCGTCTGGACCGGGTCGGCCGCCTCATACGTCGACCTTCATCCGAGCGGCTACAACTTCAGCTACTGCTTCGGGGTCCACGGCGGGCAGCAGGTCGGCTACGCCCAGAGCCAGGTCTATTTCATCACCGGGTCCCACGCGATGCTCTGGTACGGGACGGCGGGGAGCGTGGTGGATCTCCACCCGGTTGGGTTCACCTATTCCAAGGCGATGGGGGTGCACAGCGGGGAGCAGGTGGGGTACGGGGCCTCTGTGGCGTATCCGGACGAGGACCCGATCACCTATCACACGACGAGCCACGCCGTGCGCTGGTCAGGCACCGCGGCAAGCGCCGTCGATCTTCATCCCGTCGGGTATGACGCCTCCGAGGCGTTGTGCACCACGGGGACGCAGCAAGGGGGCTGGGGTTACATCGCCCTGGGGGCATCGCATCTTCATGCGCTGCTTTGGTCGGGGGATGCCGCCAGCGTCCTCGACCTGCATCCCGCGGGCTACACCGACAGCCGGATCACGGCCATCACCCCCGCCCAGCAGGTCGGGGAGGGATGGGTCGGGGTGCCGGGTGCGGTCGGGTCCGTGCGGCACGCGCTCCTGTGGACCGGGATGGCCGACAGCGTCGTCGACCTGAACGCGTATCTTCCCGCGGGCTACACCCATGCGGTGGCGACCGGCATTGATTCCTCCGGAACCGTCGTGGGCTACGCCTACAACACCTATGTCTCCGGGGGCGGGGTTCCACCCGATGCCATTGCGGTGGTGTTCGCCCCTGGGGCCGCCCCTGCGGCCGGGCTCGCTGCCCTGACGCTTGCTCCGGGCAATGTAGCCCCCGGGGCCGCAGTGCAGGCGGTTGTCACCCTGGGAGCCGCCGCTCCCGCCGGCGGAGTGACAATCTCGTTCTTGAGCACCGCTGAGGCGCTTCTGGCCAGTCCCGCTCCCGTGGTGATTCCCGAGGGCGCGACGGGTACCACGCTTGCGCTGACGGCAGGAGGGGCGAGTCTGCAGGTCCCCGCCTCCCTGAAGCTCTATGCGACGGACGGAACGGCGAGCAGCGCTGCTCCCCTGATTGTGACTCCCGTGGTCGGGCTGGCCTCGGTGACCGCCAACCCGGTGGAAGGGGGATTCTCCACCTTCGGCTCGGTGAACCTGACCATCCCGGCGCAGGCAGGGGGGGCGACGGTGACACTCTCGAGCGGGAACCCGGGCCTTGCGGCGGTCCCTGCCTCGATCACCCTTCCCCAGGGGTACTCAACGATCGGATTCTCGATCAACACCGCGCCGGTCACGGTGGCAACCACCGTTCCGGTGAGCGCCTCGTTCAACGGCCAGACCGTGGCGGGAACCCTTTCGCTGAGCCCCGCACCGGTCATCGCGCTCTCCTCCCTGGCCTTTGTCCCCGTTGTCGGGGGGCAGCCTGTGGTCGGGACGGTGACGTTGAACAACTTCCCCCGCGCCGCGGAAGGGGCCGTGGTCACGCTGGCCAGCGGCGACGTCGGCACCCTCCAGGTGCCGGCCACGGTGGTGGTTCCCCAGGGAGCCTTCTCCGTCTCCTTCACGGCCACCACCGCCGTGGTGAACGGGCTGAAGGGGGTTTCCGTCAAGGCGACCTGCAACGGGTCAACCCTCACCACCACGGTGATGGTGAACCCGATCCCAACGGTCACCATCACCCAGGCCGAGTACCTCACCGATACCAAGATGTTCAAGGTTCAGGCGACCACCACCTTCGCCAACAGCATCCTGACCTACGGGACCGATCCGGCCGCAGGCGCGATCGGCACCATGCAGTTTGAACTCGGGGTCTTCAAGGGGTCGATCCTCATGGACACGGCTCCCGCCCAGGCGACGGTTTGGAACTCCTTGGGAGGCCAGGCGACCGTTCCCGTGGTCGTCAAGACGAGCACCACTGTGACCGGAGGAGGCGGCGGCGGGGGTGGGGGAGGCGGTGGCGGCACTACGACCACCCCCTCCGCGTACAAACTGACGATCGCCACCAACGGCAAGGGAACCGTGACCACAAGCCCTGGCGGGACCTCCTTCGCCCCGGGCACGGTGGTGACCCTTACGGCGACGCCCGCTGTCGGCAGCCCCTGGGTCGGCTGGACCGGGGATCTGGTCAGCAGCGCCCGCACGATCAGCATCACCCTCTCCAAGGATACCAAGTTGACGGCCAACTTCCGGTGATCCCGGGGGCAGCCGGGTGACCGCTGACAGGGGCGTGGGCGAAAGCCCGCGCCCCTCTTTCGTTTCTGCACCCTCCCCCCCCCGGCGCCCGGCTCTCGGACGCCCGCGGAAAGGGGAGTTTGGGAGGTGACAGAATTGTCATTTTTTCGTCGTCGCGCAGCTATGGATGTCGTGTTACTGTGCAGTTGACGTCCGTAAAGTCTGTTTGCTGTTTGAAGTAAGTTATGCGTTACGCGTGGTGTTCCTTCGCTGCACTCCTTGCCTCCGCTTTCGTAGGGGAAGGGAGCGAGTTCACAGACCTGTCGGCGAGTTTTGGTGGGGCGGCCACGCTGATGGGGATCTACCACACCACCACCCTCAATCCGGACCTCACGAGCATCAATTTCTGGATCCCTTCCTATGAGGGAGCCCCGGCGAGGACCGTCAGCCTCTCCAACCCCCACATGGCGGCGGCGGATGCCTACGGAAACATCTACATCGCGGACAAGGCGAGCCACTCCATCCTGAAGTGGACTCCCGACGGGTTAATTCACACGCTTGCGGGAACCCATGTCTCCGGGTTCAACGGGGACGGACCCGCTCCGGCCAACACCCTCCAGATCTCCTATCCCAACGGGCTCTACGTTTTTCCCGACGGGACGCTCTACCTTTTGGATCCCGGCAACCACCGGATCCGCCGGGTGGACACCTCCGGCATCATGACCACGGTCGTCAACGACCCGGAGCCGCGTTGGGCTCCTTCCGGGCGTGCCTTGTGGGTGAGCCCCAACCAGCAGCTCATCTACTACACCCACGAGTTCTCGCCGGTACCCCCGAGCCTGATCTCCGACGGTGCCGTCGTAAAGCAGTGGACTCCGTCGCGTGGGATTGAGGTGGTTTGCAGCCGGGACGTCGGGTTTCGGAACCCGGCGAACATTGCTGTCAGCCCGATCGATGGAAAACTGTACGTGACCGATCGCGCGGAAGAGGACACGACCCGCGTGGCGGACGGGTTGTTTCGCATCGACGGGCCCGAGCAACGGACGCGATTGACCGGGAATGTCACGCAGTCGAAGGCCTCCAGCGGGCAGCCTGCGCTCTCGAGCTTCATCGAACAGCCCCGGGGGATCGCGTTCCTTCCCAACGGCTCCTACTTTCTCTGTGCCCACAAGGGGGGGGATGTCTGGTTCGTCGACACCGCCGGGATCCTGCATCGCTACATTCAGGGCTCCGGGAGCGGCGACACCTACCTGATTGTGGATGGGCAGCATCCCCCGCTCACCTCAAAGAGCGTGATCAGCCAGCCCAGGTCCGTCACGCTGGCGCCGAACGGCGACCTGCTCGTGGTGTTGAACGACAGCGGGTATCTTCTCCGGGTTCGGAATGCGGCTCCCGCCGCGGAGGCCGCGAACCTTGTGCCGGCCCCGGGAGCATCCGGTGGCCTCCGTCTCGGGTGGGACGGCATGTTCGGCCGGGGCTACCGGATCGAGCGCTCGAGTTCCCTCGTCAACCCGTCGTGGTCCCCCGTCACCGCGGTCTGGGGGCAACCCGCGGGCCAGACCACCCTCCTCGATGGCCTCCCCGCCGGGCCGGAGGCCGAAGGGTATTATCGGGTCCTGCCCTCACTCTGAGGAGGATCGTCCCTGAGGGGCTCCAGGGGCCCCCCCAGCGGGAGATCCACTGTCACGACGGTCCACTCGCCGGGGGTGGAGGCGATGCTGATCTCTCCCTGGTGTGCCAGCACAATGGAACGGGCGATTGTGAGCCCGAGGCCGCATCCTTCGATCTGGCCCGACCGGGAGGGATCTCCCCTGAAGAAGCGGTCGAACACCCTGGGAAGCGCCTCAGGAAGGATTCCGGGCCCGGTGTTCCCCAGGCTCAGGCGGACCACCCCCGGATGCCGCTCCAGGGTGTAGCGGATTTTCCCCCCGGGCCGGTTGTAACGGAGGGCGTTCTCCGTGAGGTTCAGCAACAGCTGGCGCAGCCGATGCCGGTCCCCCTGGAGAGCCACCTCATCGCATTGCGCCACGCCGACCTCAAGCCCCTCCCGGACCCCCAGCATCCGGGCATCCTCCGCAATCTCCTGCACCAGCTCGTGGAGGGCGACCGGCTCCAGCCTCATCACCGCCTGCCCTGCATCCGACCGGGCAAGGAAGTCGAGCCCGGAGACGATCTTCGACAGGCGCTGAATCTCATCGAGCACCCCGGCAAAGGCCTCCTTCTGCGCCGGGGTTGCGGAGGCATCCTGCAGGCAGAGCTCGATTTCCCCCTGGAGCACGGCCAGAGGGGTTTTCATCTCATGCGACGCGTGGAGGGTGAACTCCTTCATCTGCAGGAACGATCGGTCGAGTCGATCGGTCATGGCGTTGAGCACCGTTGAGAGCCGGTCCACCTCGTCCCCCGTGCCGGTGCGGGGAAGCTTCTCGGAGAGGGTGTGCAGGTGGACCCGCTCTGCAGCCCGGGTCAGGGTGTTGAGGGGGGCGAGGGCGCGGCGGGTCAGCCACCATCCCCCCAGGAACGCCACCAGCATCGAGGGGAGGGTGTAGAGCAGGACGATCTCCCCGACCTTGTGCTCCATCCGTTCCTTGGGAAGCCGCTGGGCCTTGGCGGCCCGGCGCTCCACGATCAGCTCGTAATACATCCCCCCGCCGATCACGACCACGGAGCCCAGGAGGATCCCCGCATACCAGAGGGTCAATCGGGTGCGGATGGTCATTCCGGAGGTTTGATCATGTAGCCGACCCCCCGCACGGTTTGGATCAACTTGGTTTCGAACCCGTCATCGATCTTTTCCCGGAGGCGCATGATGTAGACGTCCACCAGGTTTGTGCCCGGGTCGAAGTCGTAGTCCCAGACCTGCTCCACGATCGCCATCCGGCCGCAGACGCGTCCCGGGGAGCGCATCAGGAACTCGAGGAGCCGGTACTCGCGGGTGGAGAGCTCGAGCAACCTCTCGCCGCGCCGGGCGCGCCGGGTGGCGGTGTCGAGCGCCAGGTCGCCGACCTTCATGAGGGAGGGTTTGGCGGAGCCTGACCGTCGCACGAGCGCCCGGACCCGCGCCACCAGCTCGGGAAGGATGAACGGTTTTGGGAGATAGTCATCGGCGCCGAGATTCAACCCCTCCACGCGCTCCTCCGCCCGGCCCCGCGCGGTGAGCAGGAGCACCGGGGTGGTGATCCCCGCCGCGCGCAGTTCCTGCAGCACCGTCAGGCCATCCCGGCCGGGGAGCATGATGTCGAGCAGGATCACGTCGTGCGCTGCGGCGCGCGACGCGGCCGCCCCCTCCACCCCGTCATGCAACACATCCACGTCGAATCCCTCCGCCTGGAGGGCTCTTCTCACAACCGAGGCGATTCGTTTCTGATCCTCTACGACGAGCACGCGCATAGCGACCCCACTTCCGTGGTTTCTGACGCGGAGACCCATAACAGCTCCTGCGGGGCATGGCGAGCGAATGACAGGTTTGTCATCCGCGGGCCCCCCCCGCAGCCTGAAGATGACAGAATTGTCATTCATCTCTTGTGGCGGCCCGGGGGGGGCGGCGTATGGTGGCGTCGCGTGCTCGCCGGCTCCCCCCCCTCCGGTAGAGGGTGTCGGGATTGGGGGGGGTGGGACGGACGGGTGCGTGCGGGTGAACTGGGATGCGACGATACCTTCTACCTTTGTCGGCTGGACTGGCCCTGGCCTCGGGGTGTGCCCATTACCAGCCGCGCCCGCTGAGTCCCGAAGAGGGGCTTCATCGCCTTGAGGAGCGGGGGTTCCCGGACCCCGGGTTGCGGGCCTTCATGGAGCGGGCGACCGGCTCCCGTTTCGAGGCCTGGCCGCCGGCCCGCCTCGACTTTGAGCAGCTGGCGCTGGCTGCCCTCTACTTTCATCCAAGCCTCGACGTTGCCCGTGCGCAATGGGAGGTCTCCCGCGCTGCGGGGCGGAGTGCCGAGGCGCGCCCCAACCCGACGGTCAACCTCCAGCCGGGATACAACTTTAGCGCCGCGGGTGGGGCGACCCCCTGGATTCCGGGGCTGAACCTCGACTGGCCGATTGAAACCGCGGGGAAGCGGGGTCGCCGGATCGACCGGGCGGCCCATCTCACCGAGGCGGCCAGGCTGGGGGTCTTCCAGGCGGCATGGCAGATCAGGGCCTCGCTGCGGACCGCGCTCCTGGACCTTGCGGCCGCCTGGCGCCGGGAGTCGCTGCTGGAGAGGCAGGCCGAGATTTCGCGCGGACTCCTCGGGGTGCTCGACCAGCGGTTGGCGGCCGGAGCGGTCTCGCAGCTGGAGGTTGCCCCGTTCCGGACTGCAGCCCTCAAGGTGGCGAGCGACCTCGCCGAGTCGCGCCGTGCGGCCCAGGAGGCGCGGGTCCGGGTGGCGGAGGCTCTCGGGGTTCCGGTTCAGGCGCTGGGAGGGATCGAACTGGGGGTTGAGCTCGGGGCTTCTCCTTCCGTGACCCCGGATCCCGATCCGGCCAGCGCCCACCGTGCCGCACTTCAGAACCGCGCCGATGTGCGGGCCCTGCTCGAGGAGTATGCCGCAGCGGAGGCGGGCGTGCGGTTGGAGATCGCCCGACAGTATCCGGATGTTCACCTTGGGAACGGCTACCAATGGGACCAGGGAGAGAGCAAGTGGACCCTCGGGATCGGTCTGGAGCTTCCGGTGCTGAGCCGCAACCAGGGCCCGATCGCGGAATCGATCGCCCGCCGCGGCGAGGTCGGGGCCCGGTTCACCGCCCTGGAGTCGCGGGTTTTGGCGGAAGTGGATCGCGCTCTCGCGGCCCGGCGGACCGCGCGCGAACAGGTGGAGCGCGCCGCCGCGCTGCTTGCCTCCCATCGGCGTCAGCTTGAGTCGCTGCGGGCGGCCTTTCAGGCCGGCGGGGCGGACCAGCTGGATGTCCGGACTGCGGAGTTGGAGGCCGCCGCCGCTGAGTTGCTCCATCTGGATGCACTGATCCGCGCCGACCAGGCATTGGGGGACCTGCAGCAGGCGCTTCAGGCCCCTTTCCCGGGAGGGGGGCTTCTTGTCCCCTCCGCTCCCCAATCTCCGGCCTCCCCCCCTCACCCATGAAGACTGCCCTGGCTCTCGTTGTTGGCATCCTCCTCGGCGGCGCCGCGGTTGGGTGGTATTCCGCCCATCGCGGCGCGCCCGAGAAACCGGCGGAGCACGAGGGTCAGGGTGAACGGGAAAAGGAGCCTGAGGCTGGGGCGCATCTCTCCCGCGGCACCAATGGGGAGGTGGTGATCAAGCTTTCGGCCGAGGCCCGGGAGCACGCGGGCCTCCAGACAGCCCCCGTTGCTGCGGTCTCGGTGGCCCGGGAGGTTCATGCCTTTGGCCGTGCGCTGGACACCGCGCCGCTGGCCGCGGCACTTGCCGAAATCCGTTCCACCACCGCCGCACACCAGGCTTCGTCGCGTGATTACGAGAGGCTGAAGGTTCTTCACCAGCAGGACCAGAACGTCTCCGCCCGCGCCCTGGAGGCCGCCGAGGCGGCGATGACCCGGGATCGGCTTCTCGCCGAGGCGGCTCAGGGACGGCTGCTCGGGGCGTGGGGCCCGGCCCTCGTCGGCCGTGCCGACCTGGAGGCCTGGGTCGGGAAGTTTGCCCGGCAGGAGGCGGCCCTGGTGCAGGTCAACGTCCCGCTTGGGGAGCCACCGCCAGCCAACCCCGTGGTGGCGCGGCTCGCCCCGGCCGCCCGGCCGACCGAGCTCCTGAAACTCGAGCCGGTGGGGCCCGCTGCAACCCTCGACCCGCAGACCCAGGGGGCATCCCATTTGTTTCTCATCTCCGCCGGGGGGATCCCTCCGGGCGCGCCGGTCACCGGGTGGCTCGAGGCGGCCGGCGAGCGGGCCCCGGGGGTGCTCGTCCCGGCCTCTGCCCTGGTGCGCCATGAGGGAAGGACGTTCCTTTACCTGCAGATGGCGGAGGACTCCTACCAGCGCGTGGGGGTTGAGCTTGATCGCCCGGCCGAGGCGGGGTGGCTGGTCCGGGAGGGGGTTGCGGCCGGGGCCAAAGTGGTGGTCGCCGGCGCGCAGCAGCTCCTTTCCGAGGAGCTGAAGTCGAAGGGGGGCGAGGAGTAATCCCCTGGGCCCTGACGCCATGCTGCAATCCATCGTCCAATTCGCCCTTCGTCGACGCGGGCTCGTCGTGGTGGCTGCCTGCCTTCTGCTGGCGGTTGGGATCCACGTGTCGATGACCGCCCGGCTTGACGTGTTCCCGGAGTTCGTGCAGGCGCAGGTCTCGGTGCAGACCGAGGCCCCGGGGCTTTCTCCCGAGCAGGTCGAAACCCTGGTGACCCTCCCGATCGAGACCGCCATCAACGGCCTGGGAAACATGGAGTCCCTTCGCTCGGAATCGATCCAGGGACTCTCGGTCATCACGGCTGTGTTTCGCGAGGGCACCGATGTGATCGTCGCCCGGCAGATGCTCGCGGAGAAGCTGGGCGAGCTCGTCGGGCGGCTTCCCCTCGGGACCAAGCCGCCGCGGCTCACGCCGCTCACCTCCTCCACGATGGACCTGCTCAAGATCGGGCTGCTCTCCGCGACCCGCTCCCCTCGCGAGCTTCGGCAGTTTGCCGACTGGACCCTCCGGCCCCGCATGCTCGCGGTCCCGGGGGTGGCCAAGTGCAGCGTGTTTGGCGGGGAGGTGCGGCAGCTCCAGATCCAGGTGGACCCGGAGCGGCTGGCCCTGCATGGGCTTGCCCCGGGGGATGTCCTGTCTGCGGCGCGGCTCTCGACCGGGGTCGTCGGGGCGGGGTTCGTGGAGACCGAGAACCAGCGGATCCTGCTTCAGGCGGAGGGGCAATCGCTTTCGGCCACGGCGCTCTCCGGCATTCTGGTTGCGGGATCGACCAACGGCGGGGGGATCCGCCTTGGGGATGTGGCCCGCGTGGTCGACGGGGCGGAGCCCCGGTACGGCGATGCCCTGGTGCAGGGAAAACCGGGCCTCCTCCTCACGATGTCGAGCCAGTACGGCGCCAACACCATGGAGGTGACCCGGGGGCTGGAGGTCGCCCTTGAGGAGATGGCTCCGGTGTTCGCTGCGGAGGGAATCACCCTCTTCGGCCGGCTCCACCGGCCGGCCACCTTCATCGAGGGGGCGATCGGGAACGTGCAGCATTCCCTCTGGCTGGGGGGGCTGCTGGTGTCGGTTGTCCTGCTCCTCTTCCTTGGCAACACCCGGGCCGCGTTGGTCTCCCTGACCGCGATCCCGCTCTCGCTGCTGGCCGCCATCCTGCTCCTCGACCGTCTCGGGGCGACGCTCAACACCATCACCCTCGGGGGGCTCGCGATCGCGATCGGGGAGGTGGTGGACGACGCCATCATCGACGTGGAGAACATCTGCCGCCGCTTGCGGGAAAACGCCCGGCTGGCCTCACCGCTCCCGGCTCTCGGGGTGGTGCTGAGGGCGTCGCTTGAGGTTCGGACGGCGGTGGTGTACGCCACCTTCGTCGTGGCGCTTGTCTTTCTCCCCGTGCTGACGCTTACCGGAATCCAGGGAAAGTTTTTCGCTCCGCTCGCCCTGAGCTACATCCTGGCCATTCTCGCTTCGCTGGGGGTCGCCCTCACCCTGACCCCCGCGCTCGCCCTGATGCTGCTGGCCAAGGGCGGGGGAGAAGGGGAGGAACCGCGGCTTCAGGCGTGGGGAAAACGCC
>DMJJ01000190.1 GCA_003452185.1 Verrucomicrobiales bacterium
GCTCTTCCGATCTCCAGGTCCGGCGGAATGCGGCCGTGTCGGCCTTCGGAAAGTGAAGGTTGGCGTCGGGCATCACCAAGGCGGGATCGATGCGCCGGAAACAGAGGTCGCGATCGGCCTTCTCAAACGACAACGGATGGGTCACCGGCACCTCACGCCCCTCGACCACCCACTCATCCATCCCCCAGAAGTGGGCCGAGTGGAGTTTGAGGCCGAGGGCGTTCACGATCCGGGCGACCAACGGTAGCTGCTCCGTAGGCCCGATCGGCCCGCAGATGCCTGTCGGGTTGTCGGGAGTCGAGTCCTTCCATGCCGAGATGTACTCCAGCGCCTCGGCGAGGTAGAAATCCTCCAGGGTATCGTAGAAAACCACGCGAAACCCGGGACGAGAGAGACCCAGCATCGCCTGCGGAGTCAGGGCTGCGGCGTCGCGGACGAGGTCGGAATCCAAGGTGGTGTAATCCCACCAGTCTGGAGCGATCGAGCTGGGCTTGCGCATGGTCATGCTGTGTTGAGTCAGGACGGTCGGGCGCAGCCTGCCGGGAGCGTGCCGAAAAATCAACCTGTGGGGTACCTACCCCCCGTGAAGAGGGCGAGTCGCCCCCAACCCAAGCCTGCTCCCCTGCCCGGCGGCCCTCCCCTGGGTGCTCTCCTTCCCGGGGCCACCGGTTGACTTGGGAAGGGTGTGATCAGCCCTCCCCTCGCATCGGTTCCGTACACCCCGGGCGTGCCCACCAAATGCCCAACCTCCACGGAGCGTTCAACATCCAAACGGAACCACCCCCTTCGAGGTCGCCTGCCCCCCAGGCCCTACGGGATTCAGACCGGGCGATTCCAGCCGATGGATTAAATGAACCTTCGGGGGCGGCTCAGGTCGGCCTGCCACCCGGGGGATAACTATGGGCCAAGTCTTGCCGGAGAACCAACCGCTCCCCCCCGGGGCGGCAGCCCCCTCCTCGTCGCGGGAGAGGGTGATCATGCGACAGCTCGCCCTGATGGAGGAGCAGCTCCAGGTGCTCGGTGAGTTGCGACAGCGTGCCCTTGCCTCAGGTGCAGCCCCAGCCCAGGCGACCGCGGCAGCGATCCCGACCTGCCAGCCCTCGCCCGAACCGGGCATCCCCCCGCGGCCCGATCGGGCCCCGGACTCCCGAGTGGGCCCGCCGGAGGAGCTCCACCCGCAGATCCTCCCCCTGACGGAGGCTCAACGGGGAATGCTCGCGCTGACCCTCATGGACCCGGAAGCGAACCGGGCGTACGCCGAGTCCATCACGCTCCGCTTCCAGGGCCCGCTCGAGGCCGGTCTCCTGCATCAGGCCCTCCAGCACGTGGTCGACCGCCACGGGGCGCTCAGGACCACCTTCGCCCCCTCGGCGGAGCATCAGATCGTTCATCCGGCGCGCACGGTGGATCTCCCCTTGGTCGACTTTACCCGGTTTTCCGAGGCCGACCGGGCTAGGGAGCTCGAGTCCTGGGTTCGCGAGGAGGAGCAGCTGCCAATGGATCTGGTCGAGGGGCCGCTGATGCGCGCACGGCTTCTCCGCGTCGATCCGCAGGAGCACTTCCTGGTCCTGACCCTCCATCACCTGATCTCCGACGGGCATTCGTTCGGGTTGCTGGTGAGCGAGCTCAAGGAGTTCTACAACGGCCTTCGCAACGGCACCACCCCGTCGCTCCCACGCCCTCCGGGATACCAGGCCCACATCGACTGGGTGTCCGCACGTCAGGCCGGAGACCAGGCCGGGGCCGATGAGGCCTACTGGACCGGCCAGTTCTCCAGCGGGATCCCCGGGCTTGATCTCCCAGCCGATCTCCCCAGGCCCCCCCGGTTCGGGTTTCGCGGGGGCCGAGTCACCACGACAGTCGACGCCGGGAGGGCGCGTGCCTGGAGAAAGGCCGGTGCGCGCCAGTCGTGCACCCTCTTCATGACCCTGCTGGCAGGGTTCCATTCCCTCCTTCACCGCCTGACGGGGCAGGATCGCGTGATGTGCGGCACCCCGTCGGCCCCCCCGCCCGTCACCCCGGCCAACGACCTGTTCGGCTACCGCATCAACGTGCTCCCGATCCAGACGCGGGTGGCACCCGACACCCGGTTCTGCGACCTGCTCCAGCAGCTGAAGCAAACCGTCGTCGAAGCGACCCAACACCAGGACTACTTCTTCGGCCGACTCTGGAAGAAGCTGGGCCAGGCCCGCGATCTCAGTCACCCCCCATTCTACTCCGTCCTGTTCAACATCGATCGCGAGTGGCGCCAGCCGGAGTTCGATGCACTCCAGGTCAGCGGGTCGACCCTGGCCAGCCGAAACCCCCGGCGCACCACGCAGGCCGACCTCGGGATCAACATCCTGGAGCGCACCGACGGGACACTCTTCGTGGAGCTCGACTACAATGCCGATCTACTGCTGCCCGAAACGGCCGACCGCTGGCTGGGCCACTACCTCACCCTGCTGGATGGGGCGCTGAGCGGGCCGGAAATCGAGGTACGCAGCCTTCCGCTACTTTCCACGACCGAGATCCACCAGCTGCTGGTCGGGTGGAACGGGACCGATCATCCCCACGCGGACCTCGCCCCGGTGCAGGAGCTCTTCCGGGCCCAGGCCCGCCGGACACCCGACCGGGTGGCGGCGACCGACCCGGCACGCAGCGTGACCTACCGCGACCTTGAACGGCGCAGCAACCAGTTGGCCCATCACCTCCGGCAGCGGGGAGTCAAACGGGACCAACTCGTCGGGCTTTGCCTGCGACGCTCCGTCGATCTCCCCGCCGCCCTCCTCGCGATCCTGAAGGCCGGTGGGGCCTTCCTCCCAATCGACCCCGATTACCCCAGGGACCGCATCGACTACATGCTCCAGGATGCCAGGGTCGAAGTGCTCCTGACCGAGACGGCACTCCTCCGGCAGCTGGCAGGATCGGCACCCCAGGTCGTGCCTCTGGACGGCGGGTCGGAGGCCGCCTCCATCGCCGCCTGCCCCACCTGGGGTCCGCCCGACGCCACCGGCCCGGGCGACCTCGCCTACGTGGTCTACACCTCGGGGTCCACCGGCAGGCCCAAGGGGGTCATGATCCCCCATGGGGCCCTTTCCAACCACTCACGCTGGGCGCAGCGCACCCACCCGGTCACGGAGGAGGACGCCGTGCTGGTCAAGTCGCCGTTCAGCTTTGATGCCTCGATCAACGAGCTCCTGGTCGGCCTCCTCTGGGGGGCACGCACCGTGATGGCCGGGCCCGGGGTCCACCGGGACCCGGTGCAGCTCCTGCAGCTGGTCTGGAGGGAACAGATCACCCTGCTTGACGTCGTCCCCTCGCTGCTCGCCGTGCTGGTGGAGGAGCCGGACATCGCCCGGTGCGACTCGCTGCGACGGGTGATCTGCGGGGGCGAAGCGCTCCCACCCGGCCTCGTGAGGCGATTTGCCGAGCGGTGTCCGCGAGCCCTTCTCCAGAACTGCTACGGGCCGTCGGAGTCCACGATCGACACCACCTCGTTCGATTACCCCCCGGGATCGCCGCTGGAGGAGGATCGCGTGGTCATCGGGACCCCGGTCGACAACACCCAGTGCCACATCGTCGATGCCTCGGGGGAGCTGGTTCCCGTCGGGGTGCCCGGGGAGCTTTGGATCGGAGGCGCGGGCCTGGCCCGGGGCTATTGGGGTCGGCCCGACCTGACCGCCTCGGCCTTCCACCCCGACCCCTTCAGCGAGGAGCCGGGAGCCCGGGTGTACAGGACGGGGGACCGGTGCCGGAGGCTGCCCGACGGGCGGATCGAGTTTCTGGGCCGCATGGACTCCCAGGTGAAGCTGCGGGGGCACCGCGTCGAGCCGGGCGAGATCGAGTCCGTGCTCGCCCTCCATCCCTGGGTGGAGCAGGCAGCCGTGGCGATTCGCTCCAACGCGGCCGGAGCCCCCTGCCTGGCCGCATACGTGGTGCTCAAGCCCGGGCCGGCGCGGTCGTCCGCCGCGTCCGGGAGCGAGGGCCAGGGCGAGCCCGCGGCGATGGAGCCACTACGGGAGGCTCTCCGGGAGCGGCTGCCCGAGGCGATGATTCCCTCGGTCATCCTCCCGATGGATCGGCTGCCCCTCACCCCCTCCGGCAAGATCGACCGCAACGCCCTTCCGCCCATCGACGCGATCGCCGGCCGCGACCCCGTGCATCGCGAGCCGCCTGCGACCCCGCTGGAGGAGAAGCTGGCCGCCCTTTGGACACGTCTCCTCGGCCTGGAGACCGTGGGGGTCGAGGCCAATCTCTTCGACCTCGGAGGGGACTCGATCCTGGTCTCCCGGCTCAGCCTCGAGGCGAGGGCTGCGGGGCTTTCCGTTTCCCCCGGCCTCATCTTCCGGCATCAAACCATCCGTGAGCTCGCCCGGGCCCTGGAGTCGAGCTCCCCCACCGGAGCCCCGGCGGTCGCCCTCCGCAAAAAGGTGGGAGAGATGTCGCCCGAGGAGGTTCGTCGGCTCCTGGCGGAGAAGAAAAAGCAGAAGCGGGCGGCCTAGAGCCCCCACCCCCCACCCTACTCGGTCACCGCGCGCATGGCGGCAAAGAAATCGGTTGCCGCCCCGGCGGCC
>DMJJ01000137.1 GCA_003452185.1 Verrucomicrobiales bacterium
GTCGGTGCCAGCCCCCCGGCCTGCTGTCGCGGGGGCCTTGCGCCCCCGGAGGAGGGGGAGGCTCCGGCTGGGACCGCCCCGGGGGCGGGAGGGGGGGCGGCGGACGGGGTGAAGAACAGCCGGCCCTCGCGCCCGAGCGGGAGGAAGCCTGCAAACACCCCGATGGTAGTCAGCACCGCAACACAGGTGAAGCCGTAGAGGTAGTGTGCGAACGACGTCCGGAGCGAGTAGAAGGCCGAACCCTTCGTGGAGTTGAGGGTCCGTGCCCCCCGGTTCAGCCAGTTTTGCTTCGCCGGATGGAAGAGAACCCAGAGCTTGGTCAGGGCCGCGATCCAGTCGGAGATCACCTGCAGGGGAATGTAATAGGCCGAGAGACGCCGCCCCTGCTGCCAGGCAATGGCGGCATGGCAGACGCGGGAGCAGAGAACCCAGAGGAAGTAGCCTGCCGCCATCTCCACGTGCCCGGTGCAGAGGGACAGGAGAGCCACGGCGGGCCCGAAGAGCACGGTGATCATGGTGAGGCGCTGGTCGATGAGGCTCCACCAAAGAAAGAACCCGAGGGTGCCCGGCCCCAGCATGATCGCCCTCCAGCCGTGGCGGACGCTGTTCCCGGACCAGCGCCGGACGTTGGCCATGGCGCGGTGGATCGCCGAGCCGGAGACCACCTCGAACGTCGTGACCATGGCGTCCGGGATGTAAAGCATCCGCTGCCGGTGCTTGGCCAGCCAGTACCAGGTGCTCTTGTCGTCGCCGCTCAACATCTCAAACCGGCCCCAGAGCCAATGGTCGATGTGATCGTGCTCGACCTGCGCCTTGAAGCTCGGATCGGTGACGACGGCGGTGCGAAAGACCGAGAAGCGGCCCGTCAGGCAGAGGAGCTTCCCGGAGTAGGAAACGGAACACATCGAGCGGTGGCGCAGCCCAAAGCGAAGGGAGGTCCACTCGGCAAACCAGGCCGGGCCTTTCACGAACCCGTTCTCGTTGCTCGTCACCCCGGCGACCGGGGGGGAGAGGCGAAACACCGGCAGCACCTTTCGGAGCAGCCCGGGCTGGAACATCGTGTCGCCATCGATGATGACCACCACGCCGTCGGGCCGGGGCTTCCCACGGCAGATCTCCTCCATGCCGGTCCCCAGGGCCTGACGTTTCCCCTTGTCCCCGCGAAGCAATGTCAGCTCAGGCGGCCAGAGCGTCGCCGGCTTCCCGGTAGGCCCCCCGCAGCACCGGGCGAAGACCTCCCGGATGTTCGAGTCATCCTGGTCGCAGCCGGTCACCACGATTACGCGGGGACGGGCGGTCAGCCCCTCCACAGCCGCCAGGTCCTCAAACACCGACGTGAAGACCGCGTCGGTGATCCACGGCTTCTCATGGTAGGTGGTGGCAAGCACGATGACCTCAGGCACCGGGCCGAACCGCTCCACGGCCAAGGCCGCCTCGCGACGCAGCCTCGGGAAGGCATAATACCGGTAGAGAATCGCCCGTGCGTTCTGCACGAAAAACCAGCTCCACCTCCAGCAGGCTATCCCGGCAATGGCAACAAAGACCTCAATCCGCTTCGTAGCCCAGTTGTCCACCCCGCCCATGATGAGAACCATGGCGGTGCCAAACAGCACCAGCGCGAGCAGCATCAGGAGCTGACGAGGCCAGGGGGCCCCCTCGCGGCAGGTCGACGCCTCACCCGCTGGAATCATCACGGCCGACCCTCCTTGACCCCACATCCAACGGGGACCCTCTGACCGAGAGAATCACCCCCCGGGCCAGCCCCCCATCCCGAAACCTCCAAGAGACTCCAACCTGCAGGACGGGAATAGACTTTACGACTTACACGGTACATCAGAATTAGCATGGAGAATTGCACTCCCGCGACCGGGTGGCAACTCGCGATGTCTATATTAGAGAATTGTTATAATATCAAGATGCAACCCTCCTTCGCCCGCTCGCGGAGGTGTCGCGGTGGGCGCCATCGTGCGGGCGGGGCCTCCGCCTGTTTTAGTGGCTGGGCGAAGGCGGTGCCGAGCAGGCCTGGAGGGCTTGGTTCGACTCGTGTTGGGGCTTCGGGGCCCGGGGTGCCAAGGCCCGATACCAACGAACAGCATATACCCCCCCGTACCCCGACCTGTTAGCGGGAATTTCTCATGGAGTTCATGAGCGCCGGGAGGGGAGGCGGGGGGGGCGGGTGGCAAAACTTCCACTGGCCTTGGGTTGGCGGGGTTTCGTATGCTCGGCCCCCTTGTCTGATATGATGACCAGCACGCAAATCCGTCAGTCGTTTCTCGATTTCTTCCGATCGAACCAGCACACCCTGGTTCCGAGTTCGAGCCTGATGCCTGATTCCCCGAACCTTCTCTTCACCAACGCGGGGATGAACCAGTTCGTCCCGATTTTCCTTGGGCAGAAGAAGGCGGATGTTTCGAAGTGGGCCGGCGTGGTTCCGGGGGTCGACACCCGGGCGGCCGACACGCAGAAGTGCATCCGGGCCGGGGGCAAGCACAACGACCTGGATGATGTCGGGCTGGACACCTACCACCACACGTTCTTTGAAATGCTGGGGAACTGGTCCTTTGGCGACTATTTCAAGAAGGAGGCGATCGATTGGGCCTGGGAGCTGGTCACGGGCGTCTGGAAGTTCCCGAAGCACCGGATTTACGCCACCGTTTACAAGCCTGATCCCGCGAAGGGAGATCCAAGCGAGTTCGACCAGGAGGCCTGGGATTACTGGGCTGAGAAGTTCCGCGCTGCGGGCCTCGACCCCGCCGTCCACATCGTGAACGGGGGGAAGAAGGACAACTTCTGGATGATGGGGGATACCGGCCCGTGTGGCCCGTGCTCCGAGCTTCATGTCGACCTGACTCCGGCGGGGGACACCCGTGGGGCATTGGTGAACCAGGGGACCGCCGAGTGCATTGAGATCTGGAACCTGGTGTTCATCCAGTACAACGCGAACCCGGACGGAACGTTCACACCCCTGCCGGCGCGGCACGTCGACACCGGGATGGGATTCGAGAGGGTGACCTCGATCATCCAGGGGACGAAGGGATTTCAGGACTTTGCCAACGCGAAGATCTCGAATTACGAGACCGACATCTTCCGCCCGATTTTTGACGAGATCGAGAGGATGAGCGGCCGCAAGTATGGCTCCACCCTGCCGAAGCCCGGCTCGACGGGGGATACCGAGCAGGAGCGCGAGGATGTCGCGTTCCGGGTGATCGCGGACCACATCCGGACGCTGAGCTTCGCGATTGCGGACGGGATCCAGCCTGGCAACAACGACCGCAACTACGTCCTTCGTCGGATCCTGCGTCGTGCCGTCCGGTATGGGCGGACCCTGGGATTTCATCAGCCGTTCTTTTACAAGCTGGTCGACGTGCTCTCCGTGACGATGGGGGATGTGTTCCCAGAGATCCGGTCCCGGCAGGCGCATGTGCGGGAGGTCCTCAAGCGGGAGGAGGAGGCCTTTAACCGGACGCTCGACCGCGGCATCGAGCTCTTCCAGGAGGAGGTCCGTTCGATGAAGCCCGGGGAGGTGCTCCGGGGGGCCTTTGTGTTCCGGCTCTACGATGAGCAGGGGTTCCCGCTCGATCTCACGCAGCTCATGGCGCGCGAGCGCGGGCTCAAGGTGGATGAGTCGGGGTTTGCCCGGCTCATGGAGGAGCAGAAAGCCCAGTCCAAGGCGGCGCAGAAGAAGCAGGTCATCGAGCTTTCGCAGGTTGAGACCCAGGTTCCCACCGCCTACCTCGGGTATGAAGCCCTGGAGGTCTCCGAGGCGCGGGTGCTCGAAGTTGTGGCCTTGAAGGAGAAGACCGCGGTGGTTCTGGACAAGTCCCCGTGCTATGCGGAGATGGGGGGGCAGGTGGGGGATACCGGCGCCATGACCGGAGGCGGCCAGATGTGGCGGGTGGCCAACACGCAGAAGTCGGGCAACACCTGGCTTCATTTCCTGGAGGGGGGGGATGCCCCCGCGGTTGGGAGCCCGGTGACGATTTCCGTGGATGCCGCCCGGCGTCTTGCGATCGAGCGCCATCACACGGTGACCCACCTCCTGCATTGGGCCCTGCACGAGGTCGTGAGCAGGGAGGCCACCCAGAAAGGGTCGGCCGTGAGTCCGGAGAAGCTGACCTTCGACTTCAACAACGGCCCGTTGACCGCCCGCCAGGTGGCCGACGTGGAGCGGTTGGTCAACGAGCGAATCCTCGAGAACGCCACGGTCTCGTGGACCGAGGTGCCGTATGCGGAGGTCCGGAACCGCAAGGAGATCATGCAGTTCTTCGGCGACAAGTATGGCGAGCAGGTCCGCGTGGTGCAGATTGGAGGCAAGGCGGGGGGGCTCAACGGCTACTCCATGGAGCTGTGCGGCGGTACCCACACCCGGGCGACCGGGCAGATCGGTCTCTTCCGGATCACGGGGGAAAACGCCATCGCTGCGGGGGTGCGGCGTATCGAAGCCGTGGCGGGTGTGGAGGCCTATCGTGCCGCGGTGGAGGAGACGGGCCTGATCCGCTCGATCGCGGGAAAGGTGGCCTCCCCCGTGCATGAGCTGGAGAAGAAGATCGAGACGCTCCTTGCCCACCAAAAAGAGCTCGAACGGCGGCTCAAGTCGGCGCAGCAGAAGGAGGCCGCCGGGGTTGCCAAGTCGCTCGTTGCCGCCGCCGCCCCCCTGAACGGCGTTCCGACGATCATCTCCAACCTGGGGGCTGCCGACGGCGATACGCTCCAGGCCGTGGCGGATGCCGCCAAGAGCCTGTTTGAGGGGGTCATCCTCCTGGCCGGCGTCCACGAAGGGAATGTCGCCCTGGTGGCCGCTGTGAGCCCGGCATTCACCTCCCGGGTGCAAGCCGGGAAGCTGATCCAGGCTGTTGCGCCGATCGTCGGTGGCAAGGGCGGGGGACGTCCGGACAACGCCCGTGGGGGCGGCCGCGACGCCGCCAGGCTGGAGGAAGCCCTGGCCAAGGCCCGGGCCTCGATCAGCGGGGCTGGGTCTGCCTAGCCCCCGAGGGCGGGTGGATGGCCCGGGAGAGGGCGCTGCTCAACTCGTCGACGGTGTTCGGCTTCTGCACCAGCTGCGTGATCCCGAGCTCACGGGCCGCGGCCTGGTCCTCCGCCCGGATGTATCCCGAGGTGAGGATCACCGGGAGGTCGCGCCGGATGCTGAGGATGCGGGAGGCAAGATCGAACCCCATCATCTTCGGCATGCTCAGATCGGTGATGACCGCTGAGAACTCGTCCGCCCTTGCCTCCAGGACCTGCAACGCCGCCACAGGGTCGGTGAAGGTCTCGCTTCGATAGCCGAGCCGCGTGAGCACGCGCTTGGTCAGGAAGATCACCGGCTCCTCATCATCCACGACGAGGATGAGTTCCCCTTTTCCGTTCTGCGACGAGCGCGGCGGGGCGGCGGACGGCGGGGCTGGCGCGTTGAGGGCTGGGAACAGGAGGGTGAAAGTGCTCCCGGCGCCGGGGCGGCTTTCCACCGAGACCCCTCCTCCGAGCTTTTTCATGATCCCGTGGACCACCGCCAGCCCGAGGCCCGTTCCCTCGCCCGGGGGCTTGGTGGTGAAGAAGGG
>DMJJ01000202.1 GCA_003452185.1 Verrucomicrobiales bacterium
GAGAGCCGCCAATT
Organism: Verrucomicrobiales bacterium; assembly: GCA_003452185.1. Lineage (GTDB taxonomy): Bacteria > Verrucomicrobiota > Verrucomicrobiia > Limisphaerales > UBA11320 > UBA11320. Next base: position 15 of record DMJJ01000202.1, read on the forward strand.
TCCTTCGGAGGACCCGGGGTGGGGGTGTGTCGACGGGTGGGAAATCCGGGGTTTCCCGGCGCCGTTCTGTGTGGCACTCTGCGGGGGCAGACAATCGACCGTGAAACCATCATCCCACTTTCCACGGACGATGCGGCTTGGGGCTTTGCTGCTGGCCGCCATCGGGCTCTCTTCCACTCCCTCCTCCTCCTCTGCCGCGCCGGCGGGTGGGGGTCCATTTGTCATCCGCGTGGTGGACGACAAGACCGGCCGCGGCGTTCCCCTGGTGGAACTCCGCACCGTGCATAGCAGCTCCTGGTGGACCGACAGCGGGGGCGTTGTGGCGTTCGAGGAGCCGGGGTTGATGGGGGAGGAGGTCTTTTTCCACATTGCCAGCCCCGGGTACGAGTATCCAAAGGACGGCTTCGATAACCGGGGGACGAAACTTCGCCCCGTGCCGGGTGGGCGCGTCGAGATCAAGCTGCGCCGGGTGCAGGTGGCGGAACGACTCTACCGGGTGACCGGAGCCGGGATTTATCGCGACACCCTGCTGGCCGGGCTCAAGCCGCCGATCCAGCATCCGGTGCTCAACGGGCAGGTGCTGGGACAGGACACCGTCATCGTGGCGCCGTACCGGGGCAGGCTCCACTGGTGCTGGGGGGATACCGACCGCGCGTCGTACCCGCTCGGGAACTTTGGTGCCTCCGGGGCGACGTCCGGGATCCCGGGCCGGGGGGGACTCGACCCCGCGGTCGGCATCGACCTGACCTACTTCGTCGGCGGGGATGGCTTCTGCCGTCCCATGTGCCCCGAGTCGGAGTTTGGCAAGGGGCTGAAGTGGATCGAGGGGCTCATGACCGTGCGTGACAAGGGAGCCGAGCGGCTCGTGGCCCGCGTGGCGGCAGGGGCCTCGCTGGGGCCGACACGGGAGTGGCATCTGGCGGTGTTCAACGACGCGCGGGGCTCCTTCGACTCGGTGGTTCGATGGGATCTGCACGACGGACACGATTCGTCCCATCCGTTTCACGCCCGCGTGGGAGGGGTGGAGTACCTCTACCTCTATCCAAACTATCGCGTTCCCGCGACCCTGGAGGCGCTCCGGGACCTTGGACGGTATGAGGCCTTCACCTGCGTTGCCGGGGCCGGTCGCCTCGAGGGGAAGGAGAGGGTCATCGACCGCGATCCCCAGGGGCGGGTTCGCTACCGTTGGAAGGCGGGGGCCGATCGCCTTCACGCCGGACGCCTCGAGGAGTTGGTGGCCTCGGGGCGGCTCAAACGGGAGGAGTGCTGGCTCCGGCTTGTGGACATCGAGACCGGAGCCCCGGTCTCGGGGGGACGGGGATCGGTCTGCTGGAACCCGTTTCTGCGGCGGTGGGTGATGGTCGCCTCCGGGAAGCCGGGCGAGGTCTGGATCAGCCAGGCCGATGCCCCGACGGGCCCCTGGGTGAATGCCCGCAGGGTCGCGGAACATGGGCGCTACAACTTTTACAACCCAACGCAACACCCCTTCTTCGACGAGGAAGGGGGACGGATCATCTACTTCGAGGGCACCTACACCGAGGCCTTTTCCGGGGCCCCCGCGAAAACCCCCCGCTACGACTACAATCAGATCCTCTATCGACTCGAGGTCGATGACTCCCGCGTGCGGGGAGCCGTTCCGTTTCCCCCGTTTCCCGGCGAAGAGGGAGCAGCCCTCCCGGAGCCGTAGATCGGGGGAGGGGCAACCCGGCACTCGACCGGGGGGCGGGTTCGATGTAGAACGATGTCCGCAATGGGTGACGAGAGAGAGAAGCGGCGGGTGCCGGTGGATGGCGGCCGCAATTTGACGCAGAATCCGTTTGGTGCGCTTGAGTCGGCCGGCCTGCCGCCCGGTCCCGCCGAGGGCGAATCCACCGGTGGGGCGACCGCTCCCACCAGTGGGCGCAAGGCCCCGAACCGGAATCGAGGGCGGGTCGACATCACCCGACAGACCGCGCATCGCGGGGGGAAGGTGGTCACGGTGATCTCGGGGTTCGTGGGGATTGGCGCCCCGGAGAAGGAGCAGCTGGCGAAGGCGATCCAGCAGGCGTGTGGCACGGGCGGCACGGTCAAGGAAGGGCGGATTGAAATTCAGGGGGATCGGCGCTCGGAGGCGGCGAAGGTGTTGGCCGACGCCGGATTCCGCCCCGTGATGGCGGGAGGGTGAGCCTGCGCCGCAGCGTCTCCGCGACACCGCGCTTCTCGCATTGAAAACGGGGAGACGCAGGGACGCGGTGGCGCGGAGGGCAAGGACGGGGAGGAAGGCCGTTTTTCATTCGTGTTATCCCGGTTCGGCATGCCATTCTCCCCCCTGCATGCCATTTCGCGCGCTTGGCCTTGATGCCAACATTTTGAGAGCCGTCCAGGAAGCCGGCTATACGGAACCGACTCCGATCCAGACCGCTGCCATCCCCCTCGCCCTCGCGGGTCACGATGTGATCGGGATCGCCCAGACCGGGACTGGAAAGACCGCCGCCTTCACCCTCCCGATCCTCAGCCGGCTCGCTGCCTCCTTCGCCTCGGGGGGGCGGGGCGGTACGCGCATGCTGGTGATCGCTCCCACCCGGGAGTTGGTTGTCCAGATCGAGGAGAACGTGCGGGCCTACGGGAAGTATCTCCCGCTGAAGGTGGCCACGGTGTTTGGTGGGGTCGGAGAGCGTCCCCAGATCCAGGCGCTTCGCTCCGGGGCCGAGGTGATTATCGCCTGCCCAGGCCGGCTGCTCGACCTGATGGGGCAGGGGTGCGCGAACTTCTCCCGGCTTGAGTACCTCGTCCTCGACGAGGCCGACCGGATGCTCGACATGGGATTCCTCCCCTCGATCCGTCAGGTGCTGCGGGCCCTTCCCAAGAACCGCCAGACGCTCATGTTCTCTGCAACGCTGTCGCGGGAGATCGAAGGCCTGACCGCCGACTTCCAGCGCAACGCCAAGACGATCCAGATCGGCCGCCGCGCGAACCCCGCCGAGACCGTCACCCAGTTCGTGCACGAGGTTCCGAAGCATCTCAAGCCGGGGCTCCTGCTGCATCTGCTCCAGGACCCGCAGATGGACTCGGTGCTGGTCTTCTCCCGCATGAAGCACAGCGCCGACCGCATCGCCCGCCACCTCGAGAACCGTGGCATCCGCACGGCGACCCTCCACTCAAACCGATCGCAGAACCAGCGGCTCAAGGCGCTCAAGGATTTCAAGTCCGGTGCGGTCCGGGTGCTCGTCGCCAC
>DMJJ01000605.1 GCA_003452185.1 Verrucomicrobiales bacterium
GGTGAACAGGCGCCCCTGCTCGGAGGGCGGAACCCCCGGGCCGCTGTCGCTCACGGAAAGACAGACCAACGGCGCCACCCTGCCGGGCAGGACGGGCCGAGCCTCCCTCGGAAGGGCCGCCTCAGGGGAGGTCCGGAAGGTGACGGTGCCGCTCGCCGGAAGGGGAATCGCATCCACGGCGTTCCGAAGCAATCCGACCAATACCCGCCGGAACTCAACCGCGTCGCCGTAAATCGGCATGCTTCCAGGACAGAGCTCCAGCTGAAAGCTGATCCGACGCGACACCGCGTGGCGCAGGAGTTCCACAACCTCCCGGGTCAGCTCGTTCAGGTCGTGATAACGGGCCTCCCCGGATCGGGCCATGTGCAGGCCCACCAACCGCTGGAGCATCCGGGCCGCCTGCTGCACGGAATCGCGGATGGTCCTGGCCCCCTCGTAGAACGGGTTGTCCGCGGTGTTCTTGCGAACGAAATTGTCACTCAGGGCCAGGATGCTGGCGAAGTGATTGTTGAGATCGTGCGCGACCCCGGGGGTCAGGGAGGCGAGAGCCCCCTGCCACGCCGCGGAGGAAAGCCGCTCACCCGCCATCGCCTCGGCAGTGACATCGATCCAATGACCCTCGAAATGGGATGGCTGGGAACGCCCCGTGACATGGCGTCGACGCTCCGAAATCCAGACAACCCCGCCCGAATCGGGACGCCGCAGCCGAAACCGGGTCGACAGCACCTCGGTGGTCTCCCGGCATCGATTCCAATGCTCCCTCAGGTCCTGCAGATCCCCCTCGTGCACCGAGTCCCAAAAGGAAACCTCCTCCTCCATCCACCCCGACGCCGACCTCCCGGTCAACTCCTCCACCCCCGAGCTGAACCCCTCGAACTCACCCTCGATCGACTGGCGGAAAAAAACTCCAGGGACCAGCGGGAGCACCGGCTCTGAGAGGGAGAACGAAGGGGGGAGGGAGCCACTCTCCGCATCGGAGGAACCCGATCCGGGAAGCAAACTCGACCGCATGGGCTGACTCGTCGGTTCCACAATCCTTCTGGAAGCCTACCTGGTCTCTTCCTGATACCACACCACCCACGACGGGCGGCAGGGGCATCATCAAAACCGAACCCTCCTAATGTCAATGCCGATTCCGGAAATAATTGCCGGTTTGGATTGGGGCTTTCTTAGCCCTGCTTTGGGAATTGGAGCTCAGCGTGGGGGTATGCGCGCCTCCCGGTCGGGGGGGCAAAGTGCCGGGATCTCACGATCCCTGCTACATGCGGTGGGGAGCCGCACTCGTGAGAGAGCTGCCGACGTCGCTCAACCCCCACCCTTGCCGATCCATGCCTTGAGAACGCGGGCATGGGCACTGGAGAACGCCCGGCCGGCGGCCTGCCGGGGGGTGATCCATTCCCTGCACTCACCCTTCGGGACCCCGGAACCCGAGAGGGCGGACGCGACCCGGGCATGGAAGGCACGAAGCTCAATTCGATACCGGGTAATGGAGTGCCGCACCGTCACGAGGGGACGAAGCTCCGGGGAGGGATCAACGGGATGACAGGACTGAAGGAACTCCGACGGGGTGGATCCAGCGACCATCTCGCGCGAGGGGAACTGCCAGAGCCCCGCATTCACCCCGCCCGCCGGCTGTCGCTCCACCAGCACCCGCCCCCCCCGCTCCAGAACGAGCGTCATCACCCGTTTCGCGATCCCCTTGGCCCGGACCGGGATCTCGGGATAGACCTCCGCAGCCCCCAACTCCCGAGCCGTGCAGCGCGCGCTGACCGGGCATCGATCGCAGACCGGACCGCGCGGGGTGCAGACGAGGGCCCCCAGCTCCATCAAGGACTGGTTGAGCGCGGAACAGTTTCCCGCGAGACCCGGGACGTGCGACGGTGGAAGAGCCGCAGCCGCCTCGACAAGGCTGGCTGCACGCGACCAAAGCTCCTCATTCACCCCTCTCTCCCGCGGGTCGCCCCGAAGCGCCCCGACCCGCGCCAGCACCCGGATGACGTTCCCGTCCAGGATCGGGACCGGCTGGTTGAACGCGATGCTGCAAATCGCCCCCGCCGTGTAGCGTCCGATTCCCGGAAGCGCGAGCACCTCCTCAAAGGATCGGGGAAACTCCCCCCCATGCCGGGTCACCACCTCACGGGCTGCAGCCTGCAGGTTGCGGGCGCGCGAATAGTACCCAAGCCCCTCCCAGAGCTTCAGGACCTTCCCTGGCCGGGCAGCGGCCAGGTCCCGGAGCCTCGGCAAGGCCGCCATCCAACGCTCCCAGTACGGAATCACCGTCTTCACCTGGGTCTGCTGGAGCATGATCTCCGAAACCCAGATGGCGTAGGGATCGAGCGTTCGCCTCCAGGGGAGCTCCCGCGCCTCGCGACGAAACCACTCAAGCAGCGCGCCCGCGACCCACGGGTCGCAGGCCCCCGTCCCGCGACGGCGGAGGGGTGATCCGGACCTCGTCACTTCGGCGCCTTCTCCACATCGCGGTCCGTGGGATCAAACGACCCGTTGAGCTTGAAATCACGAACCACCCCGTCGTCATCCAGCCAAACCCCGAATGTCTGCGTGTCAAAACGCCTGACAAGTCCGAGGCTCGGCCGCTCCTTCCCGGCCACCCAGGTCATGACCGTCCCACCATCCACCGAAAGCACCTCCATGGTGGGGGTCCCGAACCCCTCGAGCACCTGACGCCGGGTATCCCCGACATGGATGTGGGCGACGATCTCCTCGAGCTTGAGCGGCTTGCCGATGATATCCGGGGTCCAGAAGTGGGGTTTGTACTTTTGGTCCGACTCGTGAAACAGCTTCCGCTCCAGGTGAAGATTCTGGTTGTACCGAAGCGAGAGCACCCTGCTCTTCTGCGTGATCTCGGCCCCGAAGCCTCCTCCCGACTGCTCCGCCACCCGGTAATACGCGAGCACCTTTCCCTCCCGTCCCGCCAGGATCCGGTCCGGCTTCCCCAGCTGCTGGTCAATCTGGGCCTTGGGGGTGCCGAGCAGGATGGCATCGATGGCCGCCGGCTCCAGGCGGGGCCTCGGAGAGGCGCACCCCACCAGCAGGAGGGCGATGGCCGAGGCGCCAGCCACGCCCCGGCAAAGGCGGTGGCGCAGGGCCGCGCGCAGCGGCCCGAGGACGGGGGCAAGGAGAACCTTCATGGAGGCCGAACCTATAAACCCCGCCAGCGGATTCCCACCCCTTTTTGCAACGTTGCCTCTGGATCGAGCATGCCTCGTCCGCTAAG